>CAZXCJ010000007.1:0-38636 GCA_964639335.1 uncultured Gammaproteobacteria bacterium
AAGTATAATTTGCGCGATCGCAAAAAATAGAGCTATTGGGAAAGACAATGGGCTTCTTTGGAATATTCCAGAAGATTTAGAACACTTTAAAAAAATTACTCTTGGACACCCAGTAATTATGGGCCGGAAAACTTTTGAATCGATTAGTCAACCATTACTGGGTCGGACTAATATTATAATTACTCGTGATGAATCTTATAAGCAAGATAAATGTTTAGTTGCTCATTCTTTAGAAGAGGCTATTAAAAAAGCCCAAAAAATTGATTCCGAAGAAGTTTTTGTAATTGGGGGTGGTTCAATCTATGCTCAGGCAATTGATCTAACTGATAAGCTTTATTTAACAATTGTAGATGACATAGTAGAGGACGCTGATACCTTTTTTCCGAAATATGAAGAGTTTGATAAAATCGTTAAGGAAGAACATTTTGAAACAGATGATTTAAAATATTCATTTGTGGAACTAACAAGAAGCAATAAATAATATGTCTAAAGGAAAATTTATAGTTGTAGATGGTTTGGATGGTATTGGTAAAAGTGTAATTATCAATGCCATTCTTGATTATTTAAAAAATAAAGGTCAGCAAGTTTTAGATTTACATGAGTATTGGGATGCACATGGTTTTCATCCAGATTTTGATAATCAAAACAATAGCCATCCTAATCCTTATTATGTTGATTTAAATGAATACGATGTAATTTATTCTTCTGAACCAACGCATGTGGGAATTGGAAAAGTTATTAGGCAAGAAGTTGTAGCTCAAAATGGTCGTTCTTATTATGCAAATTTAACAGCGGAATGTTATTCAACGGACAGGTTAGTTTTATATAAGAGGGTAATTTTGCCGGCTTTGATGGCTGGAAAAAGTGTTATTCAATCTCGTAGCGTTTCCACTTCAATAGTCTATCAGCCAATTCAATCTGAATTACAAGAAGAAGACTCTTTAAGTGTTAAGGAGGTGTTGGCTTTACAGGGGAATAAATTAGCCTTAGATAATGCTCCAAATTTATTAATTATTCCTACGGTTAAAGATGTTAAAGTTTTGTTTGACAGATTAGCCCAGCGGGAAAAAGATGATAATTGTAATTTTGAAAGATTAGAATTCCAATCAAAAATTAAACCCTTGTTTGAGGGCAAAAAATTGAAGAAAATTTTTGAGAAAAGAGGAACACGGGTTAGATATTTAGATGCTGGAATTTCAGTTGAATCAACCAAGAAACAAGCGGTTGATTTGTATAAACAAGTTATAGAAGGTTAGTTTAACCTTACAATCATTACTCGTTCTAGGCCCCTGAGGTCTTTTTTTATTTTTATTTTGACCTGGGGACAGATTTTTTTTATATAAACAGATAAGGGTTTAATTTGTTGAGGGTCTAATTCTATTAAAATATATTTGGGCTGGTATTTTAGTTTTGATGCTTGTTGAAATAATTTTTGATAATAATAAAGGCCATTTTTGCCACCATCTAGGGCTTCAATTGGCTCATAGCGTAAACTTAATTGATCAGAACCTTTGATTAAATATTTATAATTGGTATCTAGGTAGGGCAAATTTGCAATAACAATGTCTATTTTTTTGTCTTCTAATGGTTTTAATAGATGCCCTTTTATAAATTGTATTTTAGATAATACTCGGTGAAGTTTAGCGTTAGTTTTGGCTACTCGCAGAGCCGGAGAAGAAATATCCGTAGCTATTATTTTTTTGATTCCATTTTTCCCGCCATAGGCGGGTCCGCCTTTGGTGGATACTAAGCTAATAGCAATACACCCTGAACCAGTTCCGATTTCAGCGAGCCGTAGGCGACCCTCAGGGTCGGCCCGCTTCGCCAAAGCGAAAGCGAGGCGAGCGACCCTGAGGGTCGCCTCTACGAGTAATTCAGTTTCTGGACGGGGTATTAAAACGTTTTTATTAACTTTAAACTTTAAGCCATAAAATTCTTTATACCCTAAAATATAAGCCAGAGGATAATGAGTAGCTCTTTTCAAAATTAATTTTTTGTATCTTTGAATTTGCTTTTTTTCTAATTTGAATTCAGGATAAGTATATAAATATTCTTTAGGTTTTTTGATAACCAGAGATAATAATAATTCGGCATCTAGATAGGCCGAATTTATTTCTTGGTCGTTTAATTTTTGCGTACCCCAGATTAATATTTTTCTTATGTCACTCATGTTTTATTCGTTACGATAATATTCTTTAAGTTTGGTAATAAATTCTCCAATTTCGCCGTCCATAACTCGATCTAAATTATAAGATGTATGATTGATGCGATGATCAGTAATTCTATTTTGAGGAAAATTATAAGTTCTAATTTTTTCAGACCTATCACCGGAACCAATTTGTGATTTTCTATTGTCAGAGAGTTTTTTCATTCTTTTTTCTTCTTCATAAGCCAGAACCCTAGATTTTAGAACTCGCATGGCCCTTTCTTTATTTTGAACCTGCGATCTTTCGTCCTGGCAAGACACAACAATATTAGTTGGTAAATGGGTTATTCTAACCGCGGAATAAGTGGTATTTACTCCTTGTCCACCCTTACCAGAAGAACAAAAAGTATCTATTTTTAAATCTTTTTCCGCAATATTAATATCTACATCTTCGGCTTCCGGCAAAACAGCTACTGTAGCAGCAGAGGTATGAATTCTGCCAGCTTTTTCTGTCTCCGGAACTCTTTGGACTCTATGCACACCACTTTCATGTTTTAAAACTCCAAAGGCGTTATTGCCGGTAATTGAAAAAATTATTTCTTTAAATCCGCCGATGCCAATTTTATTTTCGCTAATAATCTTAATTTTATAATTATTTTTTTCTGCGAAACGAGAATACATTCTAAATAAATCAGCTGCAAATAAGGCTGATTCATCTCCACCGGTGCCAGCCCTTATTTCCATGATGGCATTTTTTATATCCAAAGGAGAGGATGGGTTAATCAGTTTGTCTGTTTCTATCTCTGCTTTTTTTAATTTTTTTTCTAAATCAAGCTTTTCTTCTTCGGCTAAATTAACTAATTCTTCGTCACCCGAGTTTAAGGCCTCGTCACATTCTTTAATTTGATTTTTTAAATTTTTTAATTCTTCAATTTTAGCGAGCGTTTTTTTAACCTCATTATATTCTTTAGATATTATCTGCATTTTTTGGTGGTCATTAAAAATGGCCGGATCCTTCATTTGAGTTTCCAGTTCTTTAAATTTATCTTGATAGTCCTTAATTTGTTTTTCAGTAAGCATATGTTTATAATTTAATTATATCATGACTTAAAGGTTTAAATTAATATGATCATTACTTAATTTTAATAAAATATGTATTCAATTACCAATTTGAAATTTTGAATTTTTATTTAAATCTCAATAATTCAATTTACAATTCTCATCCATTGATATCCAAAATAAATAATTAGTAAAGACATTGATAATTGTTGAATTGTTGATTAACCCTGTTAAATTATTGTTTCACAATAGTATTTAACAGGGTGAAATTCAAATTGAAAAATGATAATTGATAATTTAAAAAGATTTCAATAAAAATAAAAACACCTTTTAAAATAGAGAGTGTTTTTAAATATAAAAATGTTATTTCTTGCCAGTGGATTTTTTGCTTTTTTTAGCTTGAGAGCGGGCGCGTTTAGCTTTTTTCCCAACCTTAGTTTTAGAAATTTCAGCTTGTTTGACCTTGCGTTTTTCAAATTTATTTACTATACCGGCATCATCAATAAGTTTTTGTTTTCCGGTATAAAAAGGATGGCATTGAGAGCAAACTTCAATATGAATTTCTTTTATTGTTGAACCAATTTCAAAAGTATTGCCACAGCTGCAAGTGACTTTTGCTTTTTGATGATATTCTGGATGAATGTCTTTTTTCATAATTATTTAGGAATTAGGCAATAGGTATTAGACGATAGATTTTATATTTTTTAATGACTATTGATTTAATGTTTAAGTATAAATAGGGTAACAGAATTCTGGAAATAAATCAAGGGTCATTTGCCAAAATTAAATTTTTCTGTTATACTTTTATTATAAAAAATAATGTTAGGAGGATGCAAAATGTGTGACCGGAAGCAGGCTTTGTTTATTGAGAGACATTGTTTGGAAAGGGGGATTTTATTAACTCCAAAATCTCTTAAACAATTGGTTAGGTTTTTTGATAATTTTTGTCAAGATAGCGAATTGTTTAAAAAGTATTTTGAAAAAATTGAAGAAATTCCCGAAAAAAAATTTTCTAACTCCATTGGTAGTAATAAGTTAAAAAAATTTTTTTATTTTTTTGAATCTGACGACAAAGATCAGGTTCAAAAAATGGAGAGTATGATTTTTAACTGATTTTAATACCGACCCCAGGATGAATTTCTGGGGTCATTATTTTTGTTTATTTTAATAGCAAACCATTGTCAAAGCTAATTTTTTATGATAATATCTAATTACTAAATTAAGTATTTATTGCTTAAATTTTTTATATTATTAATTAAAATTATAAATATGAAAACAGTATCAATCTTAGATTTATTAAAAAGTGGGGCTCATTTTGGCCATCAAAAATCTAAAAAATATCCTAAAATGGATAAATATATTTTTGGTCTTAAAGACGGCACATACATCATTAATTTAGAAGAGACCATTAAAGCCCTAGAGGGGGTTGTTGAATATATTAAAAAAATTATTACTGATGACGGTATAATTCTTTTTATTGGCACCAAAAGGCAGGCCAAGGAAATTATTAAAAAGGCAGCTGAATCGTGTCAGATGCCTTATGTTAGTTTTCGCTGGATTGGCGGGACATTTACCAATTTTAAAAATATTTACAAATTGCCCCAAAAATTAAAGAAATTAGAAGAAGATAAAGAAAAAGGAACCTATAAAAATTATACTAAAAAAGAAAAATTAATTATTGATAGAGAAATTGTTAAATTAAAAGAAATGGTAGAGGGAATTAGGAATATGGATAAACTTCCAGAGGCGGTTTTCATAGTTGATGTGCACGATGAATCTACGGCTGTGGAAGAGGCCAATTCTAAAAATATACCTATTATTGCCATTACAGATACTAATGTTAATCCAAAAAAAGTATCCTATCCTATTCCAGCTAACGATGATTCCATAGAAACAATTAGATTAATAAGCTCTGTTGTAGCTGAAGCCATTAACGAGGCTAAGAAAAAATAGAATTATTAAGATTATTTTTTAATTTGTTAGTAAAAAAACAAAAATTATGGTTGATATTTCTTTGGTAAAAAAATTAAGAGACATGACAGGTGCCGGGATGATGGATTGCCAAAAGGGCCTAGAAGAAACAAAGGGGGACCTGCAGCAGGCCGTGGAAATTTTAAGAAAAAAGGGTGAAAAGATAGCGCTAAAAAAAGCAGACCGTAGGGCTAGCGAGGGAGTCATTGCCCTCACTAAGTCCAAAAATAAAGTTTCAGTAATTATTTTAAATTGTGAAACTGATTTTGTAGCTAAAAATAAAGATTTTATTAAGGCCTCACAAGAATTCTCTGATAAGCTATTGGAATTGGGCAGAGAAGATTTTTCTGTTTGGGCAAAAAATAAAATTGAAAACGAGCTGATAGTTAAAATAGGTGAGAATTTACAATTGGGTCAGTACGAAATTATAGCAGGCGATATTCTTGGATATTATTTGCATTCTAATAATAAGCTGGCTACGGTGGTTGTTTTATCTCAGGGCAGCGAAGAATTAGCAAAAGAAATTGCAATGCATGCAACAGCTATGAATCCTAAATATTTAGCCCCCGCAGATGTTCCAACTGAGATTATAGAAAAGGAAAAAGAAATTTATCGAGAACAATTAAAAGCGGAAAATAAGCCCGTTGAAATTATAGAAAAAATTATTCAAGGTAAATTAAATAAATTTTATCAAGAAAATTGTTTGGTTAAACAGACCTATATTAAGGACGACAAAATTAATATTGAAAAGCTATTAGATGAATCCAAAGCAAAGATTGCTAGTTTTCAAAGGTTTAGCGTTTAATTTGTTGGTGTAAATAGTTCGTGGTTGGTAGTTTGTGATTCGTAGTTTTGGTATAGGTATAATTAATTTGCAACTTGCAACTTTTTAACTTGTAACCTTCAACTATATTATGTTCTATAAAAAAGTTATATTAAAGTTGTCGGGCGAAGCTATGTCTGGTCCGGATTCTTTTGGTTTTAATTTTAAAAGAATAAAATTAATAGCTGAGGAAATAAAAATTTTTCAAAATAAAAAAATTAAATTAGGTATAGTAATCGGGGGTGGCAATTTATTTAGAGCCAGAATGATAAAAAATAATGAGATATCCAGAGTAGATGCAGATTATATGGGTATGTTATCAACTAATTTAAATGCCCTTTGTTTGAAAAATTTTTTTCAAAATAAAAAGATAAAAGCTAAAATTTTATCAGAATTAGAAGTTGGGCAATTAATAGAAAAGTTTTCCATTCCTAAAGCCGAACAATATTGGCGACAAGGCCATGTTTTAATTTTTAGTGGCGGGACAGGAAAGCCGTATTTTACAACCGACACTTGTGCTTTATTAAAAGCCAAGAAAATGAAAGCAGACATAGTTTTAAAGGCCACGCAGGTTAAAGGAGTTTATGATCATGACCCAGAAAAATATCCTGCAGCTAAAATGTTTAAAGAATTAAGTTGTCAAGAGGCTATAGATAAAAAATTAGAAATAATGGATCAGAGTGCTTTCCAGATTGCGCAGAAAAATAAAATACCTATTAGAGTTTTTAAATTTAAGAAAGGTAATTTAGAAAAAATTATTCAGGGCAAAAATTTAGGAACTTTAATAAATAATAACAGGCATTAGGCAATAGGCATTAGGCAATAGGTAATTATATGGTTCCTAATGACTATCGACTAATGACTATAGACTAAAATATGAAAATTATAAGTGTAAAATTTATTTCTTGGGACAATACTTATGATTTTTTATCTCAGGATGGAAAAGGCAATGATTTGGATTTAAAAATAGGAGAGCAGGTTTTAGTAGAAACTGTGGTTGGCACCGATATTGCAAGGATTGTAAAAATTAGAGAATTGAATTTTAAAGACGATGATGAAAATTCTGACTCTGTTCAAAAAAAGATAAGAATAAAGCCAATCATGAGAGTTGCCAGCGAAGAGGATTTGGAAAATTTAAGAAAAAACAATCTCAATAATAATAAATTAATTAGAGAAACACGCAAATTAGCTAAAAGGCATAATTTAGAAATGAAGATATCAGACGTGCATATATCTTATGATAATACCATGATGGTTTTTTCTTTTATTGCCGATGGCCGAGTGGATTTTAGAGAATTAGTTAAATCTTTGTCTCGGAAGTATAAAAAAAAGATAAGGTTGTTTCAAATAGGCGTTAGAGATGAAGCAAAATTTTTTGGGGATATTGGGGACTGCGGCCGAGCACTATGCTGCCGAAGATTTTTAAGCGACCTAGAAAGTATTACTACTTCTTTTGCCCGAGATCAGCAAGTTTCTCATCGTGGTTTGGATAAATTATCTGGCGTATGTGGGCGTTTAAAATGCTGTTTAGCTTATGAAGAAAAAGTTTATCAAGAAAAACTCCAGGGCATGCCACAAGTAGGAGATGTTATAAAAACCAAGGATGGTCCAGGGTTTGTAATTGAGTTAAATCCTTTAAAGAGGATAGCTAAAATTAGATTGAAAGCAGATAATAGTATTATAAAAAAAGAATATGATTAGAATTTATTTATATGTACAAAATTAAAAAAGGTAAAAAAATTTTTATCAATCATGAAAAATATTGCAAGGGCTGTGGGCTTTGTATAGAACAATGTCCAGTAGGGGCTTTGAGGTTTACTAGCAAAAGAAAAGGTGTTTATGGTAATCAAACCATAGAATGTGATATTGATAAATGTATTCAATGTGGAAGATGCGAGCGAATTTGTCCAGAAGGAGCTATTAAGATAGGGGAGAATAAGAAGTAAGTATTAAGTAGTAAGGAATAAGTATTAAGGAATAGGGGCCGTGAGGCCTTTTTTGTATTTAGATTGTTTTATGGTTAAATTGTTGAATTGTTAAAATTATAACAATATAGCAGTTTAGCAATATAGCAGTTTAAACAGTTCAATAGTTTAATTATAAATTTCTTTATTTGACATTAATTTTTACTAGTGTTAAGTTAAATATATTCAGGGTCGCGAGGCCCTTTTTGTATTTGAAAATATGAATTATGAAGTATGAATTAAGAATAACGAATTATGATTGAGAAGAATAAAATAAAAACTTTTATAGATTTAAATGCATGGAAAAAATCTCATGAATTAGTTTTGTTTGTATATAAGATAACTGAATCATTTCCTAAGAAAGAAATGTTTGCTTTAACGAGTCAAATGAGAAGATCGTCTATTTCAATAACATCAAATATAGCCGAAGGATTTAGTAGACATTCTTATAAAGAAAAGATACATTTTTATTCGATAGCATTAGGTTCATTAACTGAATTGCAGAGTCAATTTTTAGTTGCTAGAGATGTTGGATATATGAAAGAAAATTATGAAATTTTTTTTGAAAATTCTATAATTGTTCATAAATTAATTAATGGACTTATCAGACATTCAAAATACATTATACATAATACATAATTCATAATACATTTTGCATCTTTATCATTTTTAAATTACAATAACACTATGCCTAAACAATGGAAGTTATTACCAAAAATTAAAAAAGAGAGTGTATCTCAATTTCCGGATATAAATCCGGTTTGTTTGCAATTGTTATTTAATAGAGAAATAAATACTCAGGAGAAAATTGATGAGTTTTTTAATTCAGATTATTTAGATGATATTCACGACCCATATTTATTAAAAGACATGAAGACAGCTGTTAAGAGAATTTATAGGGCCATAAAAAAACAAGAGGAAGTATTAATTTATGGAGATTATGATGCAGACGGAGTTACTAGTTCAGCCCTGCTTCATGATATTTTAGATAAATTAGGCGTTAGGGCTGATGTCTATATCCCACATAGAGAAACAGAGGGGTATGGCCTTAATATGGGTTCAGTTAAAGAAATAATTGAAAAAAAATATACTTTAGTTATTAGTTGTGATTGTGGTGTGAGTAATTTTGACGAGGTTGAGGAATTAAATAAAGCCGGCGTGAATGTTATTATTACTGATCATCACAAAGAACCAGAAAAATTACCACCGGCTTTGGCAATTATTCATGCTGGACTTTCTAGAGAAAAATATCCTTTTAATAAATTGGCTGGAGTGGGGATTGCCTATAAATTAGCCTGTGGTCTTTTAAAAAGTAATTTATGTAAATTAGATGAAAGTGAAAAAGATAAAATAGCAAAGTGGTTATTGGATTTGGTAGCATTAGGAACAGTTGCAGATATGGTTTCTTTAATTGGTGAAAATAGAACTTTAGTTAAATATGGTTTAATGGTTTTAAAAAAAACGCAGCGCTTGGGCTTGCAACAACTTTATGAAATTTCGGGAACTAATGTTGGAAAAATGAACAGTCATACAATTGGTTTTCAGATTGGGCCTCGTTTGAATGCGGCTGGTCGAATTGACCATGCTAATACTGCTTATCAATTATTGATTAGTAAAAATTTAGAAGAGGCCATTAAGATATCCAATGAATTAAATGCAAAAAACAGAGAAAGGCAGGATATTACTAAACAATTAGTTTTAGAAGCCAAAGAAAAAGTGGGAGTTATTGGTGAAAAACAAAAAATGATTTGGGTTCAAAATAAGGATTGGAATTTGGGCATAATTGGTTTGGTAGCTGGGAAATTGAGCAATGAATATTATCGACCTAGTTTTGTTTTGGGCTATGATGGTAAAAATTGGGCCTGTTCTTCAAGAGGAATTGATGAATTAGATTTAATGGAGGTTATTAATAATGTTAGCGATAAGCTAATTCGTTTTGGTGGCCATAAATCAGCGGCTGGTTTTTCTATTAGCAATGAGAACATTGAAGAGGTCAAAAAGAATATTGAAAAATATATTAATAAAAAGTTAAAAAATATCCAATTAAGCCCCACAATACATTTAGATGCAGAAATTAGTTTGGCGGATATTAATTGGGATTTATGGAAACATTTGGATAAATTTGAACCATTTGGAATGAATAACAGAAAGCCAAAGTTCTTAGTTAAAGATTGTCAGATTAAGGAGGTTCAGTTTTTAGGCGCTGATAAAAATCATTTGAAAGTTAGCATTGAAAAAGATGGAGAAATTAAAAAAGCAATTGGTTTTAGGATGGTGAAAAACTTTCCAAATTTAAAAGTGGGTGATAATATTGATGTAGTAGCAGAAATAGGACTTAATGAATGGAACGGGAGCAGGAGCTTGGAGTTGTATATTGTAGATTTAAGAATTGGGGGTTAGCTTATACTTTTTAGCGGTTGGTTTAATTTTTTTTAAAACCTATAAACTATGAGCTAATGACTAATTACTAATTTATGTACAAATTATACACAGATGGTGGGTCGCGGGGTAATCCTGGTCCATCGGCAATTGGGGGAATTTTATACCAAGATAAAAAAATTATTAATGAGTTTTCTGAATGTATTGGAAAAGCTACTAATAACCAAGCCGAATACAAGGCATTAATAAAGGGTTTAGAAATGGCCAAAAAGCAAGGCATTAGAGAATTAGATTGTTATTTAGATAGTGAATTAGTTGCAAATCAAATGAATAGAAGGTATAAAATTAAAGACACAGATTTAGCGCCTTTATTTGTTAAAGTTTGGAATTTAAGTTTAAATTTTAAAAAAATTAAATATCATCACGTTTTAAGATCTCACAATAAAGAGGCCGATTATTTAGTAAATATGGCCTTAGATAAAAATAATTAAACATTGTTAAAGCCGATTAAATTTGGTATTCTTAGATTATGCAAGAAGTCAATAAATTAAATTTTGATTGGCCTATTTTGGGTCATAAAAACGTTATTAATTATTTACAGAAGTTAATAATTAATAAGCAATTCGTAAGAAGTTTTTTATTTACCGGCCCAGAAGATATTGGTAAAAAAACAGTAGTACAAAATTTTGTAAAATCGATATTTTGTTTAAGAGAAGAAGATTTTAAGGGTGGTATAAAAAAACTTCCTTGTAATGAATGCGAGGATTGCCAGCAAATGGAAAGAGGTATTCATCCAGATTATATATTTTTAGACTTAGAGGATGATAAAAAAAATATTTCTATAGAAAAAGTCAGGAAGTTTCAAGAAAGATTGTATTTAACTCCGGCTCGGTCAAATTATAAAGTGGGATTAATAAATCAAGCCGAAGATTTGAGTTTAGCTGCAGCTAATGCTCTTTTAAAAACAATTGAAGAGCCGCCCAAAAATTCTATAATTATTTTAATAGCTAATAGGATTGAAAAAATATTGCCCACCATTAAATCCAGAACTCAAAATATAATTTTTCAAAATTTACCACTAAAAGAAATTTACGATTATTTGATTGCCAAGGGAGCTACAGGTAAGATAGCTCGAGAATTGTCAGATTTTTCAGGAGGAGTGCCTGGTATTGCCATGGCCTATTATCAAAATTTGGAGAAATGGACAAGCAGAAAAGAGGACTTAAATAATATGTTGGAAGTTTTAGTTCAGCCATTTAATGATAGATTAAATTGGGTAGAAAAAAAATTTAAATTTTCTAAAAAAGCCAAGAATCAATACAATTATTTTGAAATATTATTAAATTCTTATTTGCACTTGACCAGAGATTTAATTGTTTCTAAAATTAATCCAGAAATGAATTTAATCCATCCCTTTTTAAAAGAATCTGTTTTAAAAGTCGCTTCTAAATATTCAGAGCAAGAATTATTAAATTTTTATAAAGAAATTTTGCAGGGAAAAAAATTGATAGCAGCTAATAGCAATCCTATGATTGTGTTAGAAAATTTAGTTTTGATATAAAATAACGCAAAATGCAAAACTAAAAACGCAAAGATAAAAATAGTTTTAAGTTTTACGCCCCGCACTTTACATTTCTTATAATTTAAAATTAATCATTAATTGGTAATTAGTAATAATAGCTACGAACTATCTGTCCGCCGGCAGGCAGGATGGTTACTAACTACTAACTAAAATTTATGTCCAAAAAAATATTATTCGTAATTCTTCCAGTTTTATTATTAACCAGCGCTTGTGTGATCCGATTAAATACTGGCACTGCTACTGACTCAGGTTTTTTTTCTAGCTATGACAGAGGAGAAAATTGGGAACAGAAGGTGGAATTTTTAAAAGTCGGCGAAGGGCGTTCTTTCTTTAAAACAATCCAATCTACTTTTTTAAAAGTTGATCCCAATGATCCGCGGGCTTTTTATATTGGAACCACGGAGCATGGTTTGATTTACAGTTTTAATGACGCCAATGGCTGGCAAAGAGCATTAGAATCCAAAGGAGTTGTTCATGATTTGGCCATTGATTTTAAGGATAAATGTGTTTTATATGCGGCTGTTGGCAATAAACTTTATAAGTCAGTTGATTGTGCTCGTCATTGGAAGGATATCCACTTAGAAGGTTTGCCAAATCAAAGCATTAATGCGGTGGCAGTGGATGCTTATAATAATAATAAAATTTATATTGGAACTAGTGGAGGAGGAATATTTAAGAGTTTAGATTATGGTATTTCTTGGGAAGCGATTAAGTGGTTTGATAATTCTATTGAAAAAATAATGATTAATCCTAAAAACACCGCCAAGGTTTATGTGGCTACGATAGATAAGGGAATTTTTAAATCAAATGATGAGGGCATGAGCTGGTATAATATTTCTGATAATATTAAAGATGAAAATGACAATAAATATGATGGCGTTAATCAATATCGGGATATGGAATTTGATTTTACGCAAGCTGATGCTTTAATTTATGCTAATTCTTACGGTTTATTTACTACTAATAATGGAGGCAATTCTTGGGAATATATTAAATTATTAACACCACCCGGCTCAGTCAATATTTACTGCGTAGCTTTAAATCCCAATAATAATGAAGAAATATATTATTCTACGGCCACGGCTTTATATTCTAGTTTAGATGGCGGCAGAGAATGGGCTACTAAAAATTTACCGACCTCTAAAATTCCGGCAGATATTATAGTTGATATTGAAAATGGCAGTAATTTATTTATGGCCCTAAGGAAAAATTAATTAAATTTATAAATAATAATAAATCTAAGCACCCAGCTTTTCGCGAAGGGCGGGGTACTGGATAAAAAATTATGTCTGAATTTATTGAATCATTTAATTTAGAATTTAATAAAATTACTGAACATTTTAAAATTGAAATAGAAAAATTAAAAGCCGGTCGGGCTAATCCAATTTTAATAGAAGATATCCAAATAGAATCTTATGGAGTTCAAACCCCCTTAAAACAATTGGCCTCTATTTCTGTACCCGAGCCGTCTTTATTGGTTATTGAGCCCTGGGATAAAAATTTATTAAAAGAAATTGAAAAGTCGCTTTTTAAAGCCGATTTAGGTTTATCTATTTCTGTATCTGAATCTGTGGTTAGAGCCAAAATTCAGCCATTAACAGAAGAAAAAAGAAAACAGATTATAAAGCTATTACATGATAAAAAGGAAGATGCTAAAATTTCTTTAAGACAAACTAGAGATAAGATAAGAAAGCAGACAGACCAGCAAGAAAGAGATAAGGAAATTTCAGAAGATGACAAATTCAACCACCAAAAAGAGCTTGATGAAGTAATTAAAGACAAAACTCAAGAGATAGAAGATTTATCCAAGAGAAAGGAAGAGGAGATAATGAGAGTGTAGGTTAGTTAAAAGTTGAGAGTTAAAAAGTTGAAAGATTTTAGATATGAAAAAAAGCTGAGTTAATTGATTCAGCTTTTTTAAAATAATTTTGAAGATTGATTATCCTATCCTGTTTTTGATATTGATAGTAAATTTTTTCCTAGGTCAAAAATTGTGACCTCAAATTCATTTTCAAAAATTTTGTAATTCAGTATAGAGACATTTTTGTTCTTTGGAAGAGAGTTTTGACTGACCATCATGTTGTTGATTTTGATAGTAAATATTTGATGTTCTTTCTTTAAATCTGAATTTACCAATGAATATTTTGTAGAATTATTTTTGAGAATTTTTATGATTTGTTCTTTGCGTTGTTTTTCTTTGGTGTAGATCATAGTTTCCCATTTACTGATGAAAGAATTATTCCATTTCCAATCTTCTTCAGTAATAAGAACATCAATTTGTTTTCGTTCTGGATTGAAGATTTTTACAATGTCAGGATTTGTTAGTACAAAACTTCCATTAAAATTGGCAAAATAAATTGCCATTTTTTTCTTTTTTTCCATTTTTATCCTCCCAAGGATTTTTTATAATTTTATTTTTGGATTATTTAATCTTAGTATATATTTGATATTTTGTCAATACTTTAAAATATTTTTATAATTGCTATACTTAATTATAGAATTGGATTATAAGTTTCAAGATATCTAAAAATCAAGAAATCAAATAGTAATTGTTGATTTGTTGTTTTTTAGATTTATAGATTTATTGATTAAAATAAAATAAATGTTGATTACAATTATAGTATTTTTAGTAGTTTTAAGCATTATTGTTTTTGTCCACGAGTTGGGACATTTTTATACTGCTATTAAATTGGGTATTGGCGTAGAGGAATTTGGTTTTGGTTTTCCGCCCAGAATGTTTGGAATTAAAAGAAAAGGAATAATCTATTCAATCAATTGGATACCCTTGGGCGGTTTTGTAAAAATAAAAGGAGAATCAGGAGATTATTCTGAAGATGGAGATAGTTTTATGAACCAGCCTGTCTGGAAAAGAGCCCTAACACTTTTTGCCGGAGTTTTTATGAATTGGTTTTTCGCTTTTATTCTTTTAACAGTTGGTTTTATAATTGGGCTTCCCGGAGCAGTTGATTCTCCAACAGACACTACTAGAGGCGGAGCTATTATTTCCGACCGGAGAGTGCAAATAATAGAAGTTTATGAAAACTCGCCAGCTGGTCGAGAAAATTTAAAAATTGAAGACATTGTTCAATCTATTAATAATGTAGAGTTTGAAAACGCTGATCAGATGAGAGATTATTTAGCAGCCCATCAAGAAAGTGAATTAAATTTTAATATCAGAAGAGGAAAGCAAGAGATAAATATTAATTTAATGCCTGAAGAAATACCAGAATTGGCTAGCGAGTTTGAGGAATATAGAGATAAAAAAATTGTGGGTATTGGCTTGGTTAACAGTGGAATTATTTCTTATCCATGGTATAGGGCTCCTATTGAAGGATTTAAGACAACTCTGAATCTTACTTATAAAATTTTTGATGCCTTGTTTAAAATTATTAAGAGTGGCTTTACGGGCGAAAAAACTATAGATATTTCTGGTCCAGTGGGAGTAGCTATATTTACTGGTCGGGCCTATGAAATGGGATTTGTCTATTTGTTGTGGTTTATGGCCCTTTTGTCTATTAATTTAGCTATTATCAATATATTGCCTATACCAGCTTTAGATGGGGGAAGATTATTATTTTTACTAATTGAAAAAATTAGAAGAAGACCCAATGATAGAAAAGTAGAGGCCATCATTCATAATATTGGATTTGGTTTGTTAATGCTTTTGGTAGCCTTGATTACCTATAAGGATATTGTAAGATATGGAGGAGGATTAATTTCTAAGATATCCAATTTTTTTTGACGATATTATTTAAGCCAATTACCAATTTTAAATTTAAATTTCACCCTGTTAAATACTATTGTGAAACAATAATTTAACAGGGTTAATAACCAATAACCCAATAACCAATTATTAATACTTTGTTAAAGTTTTCCATAGATAAATATTGTAAATTGAGTCATTAAAAATTAAATGGAAATTGATAATTGCCTGCCCGCCATTGGCTCCCGCCTGCCATGACTGCCGTCAATGGCATGTCGGGCAGGTCGCCGTCTCGCCCGCTAATTGCCTGAGCAATAGCGATGGCGAGCGGGCAGGCGATGGCAGGCGGGATAATTGTAAATTGAATTGTTATGAGGTTTAAAATAAAAGTAGAATTAAAAAAAAATATTGTTAATCTGCTGCGGGATTGCGGTTATCGTTTACATCCCAAAGATCAAAAAAGCTATATTCGACCAGTTTCTAACTCTGGGTTTTATCCGCGCTGGCATTTATATATTGAGGAAAAAACGGGTATTTTTATTTTCAATTTACACTTAGATCAAAAGAGGGCTTCTTACAAAAATCAAACAGCCCATAGTGGGGATTATGATGAAGACATTATTGAGCAGGAAGTCAAAAGAATAATTAATTTAATAGTTAAATATAATAAGTAAAAAGACAAAAGTAGAAAGTTCATCCTGTTAAATAGTATCACAAAGTGATAATTTAACAGGACAAAAAGTAGAAAGTTTAAAGTTTTTTTTGTCATCCTGAACCTGTTTCAGGATTTTTTGTTGACATGATGTAATAATTGTGATATCATAACATATTCCATATCAAATGGGAAATAAAAAAAGTAGGAGGTGTGCCATGTCAAGTGGTAAGCCAAAAAAGAAAACAGGAAAACGTACATTATCAGTACACAGGGAGCACGAGTTTCTATTAAAATTAGAGACTGCGGGTCTCAAGAATCTTTTGCTCAAAAAGTTATTGACTCGAAAGACAATGAACTTGCTAAGAAAGTAGTGGGGTTCATTCAAAATGGAGGATTTGTGTCGACGACTGATCAGAAACGCGCCCGTGAGATAATGGGTAAGAATTTCTTTGGTGTTGAGGAAGCCATTAAATATTTCGGAGTTAATCCAAATCGTCAACAACTTGCCGCTCTTTCAGAGATTCCATTTTCTGAAGCAGTACTAGAGCAATTGAAGGATACTCATGTTCTTGTAGCAGTTTTTCCGCTTTCGATTCTCGACATTCGAGACAAGCTGGGTTTTTCCAGTGGCTATGATGATCTTTTCTGTGACGGCGGGGGCATGGACATTTGGTATATAAAAGAATCGTTCGCCAAAGAGCGCAGTAAAGTCATTTGGCAATTAGTTGGTAAGACCATAGTGGATAAGTCAACTTCAAAGACCTGGCAAGAGCAACAAGCTCTTATTGGTGAAGAGGAGGAGATTCCGACTGCTCAAGTTATGATTTATGTCATGACTGGCCATTACTTGGCAACTGATGAGCGACTATTTGAAAATATCCTTATTCGCACGTCATCTATGTGTTCATGTGGTCATGTCTGCGTCGGTAACTTTAATTTAGGCGGTCACAACATCACCGCTTACAGGAATAACTTTTGTATTTATTTTTTAGGTGTTTCGTCCGCTCGGAAAGTAATTAAATAGTATTGATAATTTGAGTCTTCTGTGAATTTTTGCAGAAGGCTCTTTTCTTTTAGATAAGCAATTGTTATACTAAATAAGTAGAAAGTTGAAAGTTTTTTGTATTTTATACTTTATACTAAATTTTATTTATCCTGTTAAATCAGCCATTAAAAATTACTTAACAAAATAAAATAAAATAAAACATTTTTATACACAAAATTAATAATAAATAAACATTTAACAGGATGCGTCAATCACAATTATTTACCCACACCTTAAAAGAATCGCCTAAGGACGAGGTGAGTTTTAATGCTCAATTATTACTTAAGGCTGGTTTTATTTATAAAGAAATGGCTGGAGTTTATGATTATCTGCCCCTAGGACTAATGGTTTTAGAAAATATTAATCAGATTATTCGTGAAGAAATGAATGCTATTGGCGGGCAGGAATTATTTTTAACAGTTTTACAAAATCCAGAACTTTGGCAAAAAACAGATCGTTGGAATGATGCTCAAGTAGATAATTGGTTTAAGACAAAATTAAGCAATAATCAAGAGTTGGGCCTGGGATTTACTCACGAAGAACCGCTAACCGCTTTGATGAAAAATTATATTAATTCTTATCAGGATCTTCCCCAATATATTTATCAGATTCAAACTAAATTTAGAAATGAAATTAGATCTAAAAGTGGCATAATGAGATGTCGGGAATTTTTAATGAAGGACTTGTATTCTTTTTCTAAAAATAAAGCAGAGCATGATAAATTTTATGAATTAGCCAAACGGGCCTATGCTAAAATTTTTGCTCGTTGTGGTTTAGGGGAAATTACTTATTTAACATTTGCTTCCGGTGGAGTATTTAGTGAATATTCACATGAATTTCAAACCTTAACTAAATTTGGAGAAGATATTATTTATGTGGATAAAAAGAAGAAAATAGCTATTAATAAAGAAGTTTATAATGATGAAGTTCTAAAAAATTTGCAACTAGATAAAAAAGATTTGGTTGAAGAGAGAGCAGTAGAAGTTGGAAATATTTTTACTTTAGGCACTAGATTTTCTGAACCATTGGGGTTAAAATATACAGACGAAGATGGTAAACAAAAAAATGTTTTTATGGGTTCTTATGGCATTGGGCCGGGCAGAGTGATGGGTACTATTGTAGAAGTTTATAATGATGAAAAGGGGATTTTATGGCCAGAAACAGTAGCTCCATTTAAAGTTCATTTAATTGATTTGAGAAAAAATAAGAATGAGGACGTTTATCAAATTTTACAAAAAAATAAAATTAGAGTAATATATGATGACCGGGATTGTAGTGCTGGCATTAAATTTAATGACGCAGATTTAATGGGCATGCCTTATCGTTTAGTTTTAAGTGATAAATTAGGAGACAAAGTGGAATTAAAGAGAAGAGATTCAAAATATATGAGTTTATATACCGAAAAAGAAGTAATAGAAATTTTGAAGGGTAATTATAAGTAAGTAAATAAGTTTCAAGTTACAAGTTTCAAGTTTTTATTTCAATATAATGCCTGCAACTTTTAACTTTTGAACTTGCAACTAATTATATGTTTAATTCATTTTTTGGAAAATTTTCTAAAGATATTGCCGTGGATTTGGGTACCTCCAATACCTTGGTTTATGTTAAAGACAAGGGAATTATGGTCAATGAGCCCTCAGTAGTAGCTATCAATACAAGAACAGACCAAATTTTATCTGTAGGAGAAGATGCCCGTAGAATGATAGGTAAAACTCCAGGACATATTTTAGCTGTCCGGCCATTGAGAAACGGTATTATTTCTGATTTTGAAGTAGCTGAAAAAATGATGCGTTATTTTATTGAAAAAATCCACAAAGAATCCTTTTCTTTAATACCTCGGCCAAGAATTATAATTGGAATTCCTTTAGACATTACAGAAGTGGAAAGAAAAGCCGTAGAAGACGTAGCTATTAATGCCGGAGCCCGAGAAGTTTTTTTAATAGAACAGCCCATTGCAGCAACCGTAGGAAGCCGTTTGCCAATTCAAGAGCCCAATGGAAACATGATTGTGGAAATAGGCGGCGGTAAAACAGAAATAGCTGTTATTTCTTTGGGCGGTATTGTAACTTCCAAATCTTTAAAAATAGCAGGAGAAAAATTGGACGAAGATATTAGTAATTATGTTAGAGAAAAATATAATATATTTTTAGGCGAAAGGTCTTCTGAAAAAGCTAAAATAAATGTCGGCACCGTAAAAACCTTAGCTAAAGTTTTAAAATCAAAAATTAGAGGTAGAAATTTATTAAATGGACTTCCTAAAGAAATAATTATCAAAAGCGATGAAGTGCAAGAGGCCATTAGTGGATCTATTTCTGTTATTATTACTGCCATTAAAGATGTTATTGAAGAAACTCCCCCAGAACTAGTTTCAGATTTATATCAAAGGGGCATGGTTTTGTCTGGCGGTGGAGCTATGTTAAGAGAACTAGATAAATTAATTTATGAAGAAACTAAAATTCCAGTTATTATTGCTGATGATTCCTTAACTACTGTTGTTAGGGGAATAGGAATAGTTCTAGAAGATTTTGATAATTTAAAAGAATTAGTTTTGCCTCCCACCAAAGAGGAATCTTATAAAAATTAAAAATTTAAAATAGTCAATTTAATAAATCTGATGATTTTTTAATTTTAGAATAAATTTATGCTTAAAGTTTTGAATAAAAAGAATTTATTTTATCTTATAGCCATTGGTCTTTTAATTATAGTTTTTCATTATACTAAAATTTTAACACCAGTAGAGGGTTTAATTATTAGGGGCCTTAATCCAGTGCGAGGACAGATTTATAAAATTAGCCGGAGCACTAAATCCTATTTTTATACCATTTTTCATTATGAAAAAATTAAGTCGGAAAATAATGACTTAAAAGAAGAATTAAGAAAACATATTATTGATTTTGCGCATTTAGAAAGTTTAGAAAATGAGAATGAAGTTTTAAAAGAAGAATTAAATTATTTCAAAACTTCCCCAAAAAAGTTAATTTTAGCTGAAATAATATCTGGTTTTTATTTGGGAGAAGATAATCTATTAATAATTAACAGGGGTCTTAAAGACGGAGTTGAGGAAGGCATGGCTGTCATCTTTGGGTCAGGGATTATTGTTGGTAAAATTATTAGAGCCAGTGATTGGACCTCTGATGTTTTATTATTATCAGATAAAAATAGTTTGATTACAGCCACCATTCAGGGGGGAGAAAATATTAATGGGGTAATCAAGGGAGATTTAGATTATGGTTTAGAAATGGATTATATACCAGTTGATATTGACATTAAAGAAGGAGATATTATTGTCTCTTCTGGTTTAGAGGATAATATTCCTAAAGATTTAGTAATTGGCCAAATAAAAGAAATTATTTTAGAAGAGGGCGATTTTTTTAAGACAGCCATTGTTTATCCTTTGGTGGATTATCAAAATATGGATTTTGTTAGTATTATTTTAGAACAATGAAGCATAAAATTAAAATTTTAATTTTAAGTTTAATATTTGCAATATTGCAGGTAGGCCTATATATGCGAAATGTAAAAATAAATTTACCTTTTTTATTTTTGGTTTATTTAATATTTTTTGATGATATTAATCATGCTTTAATAGTTGTAGGAATTGGGGGGTTATTAACTGATTTGTTCACTTTAAGCTTTGGGGCTCATTTCGTATCTTTTCTAGTAGTGGCTTTAGTGCTTTATTATTTTTATCATAATATTTTGCCTAATGGTCGATTAATAACCTATTTATTGCTTAATTTTTTGGGCTTTATTATTTTTCATATTTCTTATTATCTTTTTAACATTTTAATTAAAATTCTCAGCCAAGGGGATTATCTTTTTAAATGGAATGTTGTTTTGAAAGATTTTTTAATTGCTCTATGCATTAATTTAATAATTAGTTTAATTATATATAAATTGGCTTATTTGTTTTCTCAAAAAACAAAAAATAAGTTTATAACGATAGACGTTTGATATGGAAAATTTTGAAATTTCAAAGTTGCCATCTATTGTCAAAGGTAAAAAAATGCCAGAAGTTAAAGATTATAATTTTAATCGTACAGCTGGAGATTTTTTTGATACCTTTGGAGAAAAACGAAAAAAATTAGGACTTTTTATTAGCAAAAGAAAATTTATTATATTGATTTTTGTTTTAGTTTTTGCCTGGTGTATAATTTTTTTTAGAATTTTTTATTTACAGATAATAAAGGGAGACGATTATAAATTTATAGCCGATGGCAATAGAATTAGAGTTAAAAGAATAGAACCCCGCAGAGGAATTATATATGATACTAATTTTAAACCTCTTTTGAGAAATAGTGCTAAGTTTTCTTTGCAAGTTATGCCTATAGATTTACCAGGCGACCAAGAAGAATTATTAGAATTAGAGAAGAAAATTCAGGAAAAATTAAATGGAGAAAAAATAAATCCCTCACCTAATTCTAAATTAGGTGGAGGGATAAATTTATCAGATTATATTTCTGACGATATTTTAGAAAATTTTCAACCCAGAATAGTAAAAGAATCTTTAGAGTATGAACAAGCCATGAATTTGATGGTTTTGGCACAAGATTTACAAGGCATTTCAGTGGTTATTGGCAGGAAAAGAGAATATCCATACCAGGATTATTTATCACATGTGTTGGGATATATGGGGGGCATATCTGAAGAAGAATATAAGAATTTGAAAAAAGATGGTTATTATTTAGATGATAAAATGGGCCAGAGCGGATTAGAGGCCTTTTATGAAAGCATATTAAGAGGTGAATTTGGAAAAAAGAAAATAGAAGTTAATTCATTGGGAAAAGAAATTAAAGAGTTGGCCAGAGAAGATTCTCTAGAGGGCAGGAATTTAGTTTTATCCATAGATGTGGATTTACAAATTAAGACCACAGATTTATTATTATCCACATTAAAAAGATATAATTTAAAAAAGGGAAGCGTTGTGGCCCTTGATCCCAAAGACGGTTCTATATTGGCTTTAGTTAGTTTGCCAACATTTGATAATAATATGTTTTCTGAAAAACTTTCTGAAGAAACTTATCAAAGCATTGTTCAAGATCCTAGTCGCCCAATGTTTTTTCGGGCAGTTTTGGGAGAATATCCACCGGGCTCTACTTTTAAAATTATTATGGCCGCTGCTGGATTAGAAGAAGGTATTATAAATGAGAGTACTAGTTTTTTAAGCACGGGTGGTATTTGGGTAGGGCAGTGGTTTTTTCCAGACTGGAAGAGCGGGGGGCATGGCTTAACCAATATAAAAAAAGCTCTAGCCAATTCAGTAAATACATTTTTTTATAATATTGGCGGTGGCTATAAAGAATTTTTAGGTTTAGGTTTAGAAAAAATAAATTTTTATGCCAAACAATTTGGAATTGGTGAAAAATCAGGCATAGATTTACTGAGCGAAGGCAGCGGGTTTTTACCTACAAAAGAGTGGAAAAACGAGGTTAAAAATGAACCATGGTATATTGGAGATACTTATCATTTAAGCATTGGTCAGGGAGATATTTTAGTTACCCCAATACAAGTAGCCATGTTTACTTCAGTAATAGCTAATTGGGGCATATTATATGAGCCCAGATTATTGGAAGGATTTGTTGAAGATAAAAATGTATATTATATTCAGCCAGTTATAAAAAATAAAGATTTCATATCTGAAGACAATATATCTATTATTAGATCAGGATTAAGAGAATCGGTTATTTCTGGCAGCGCCAGATATTTATCTACTTTACCTGTAACATCTGCCGGGAAAACTGGCACAGCTCAATTCGGTTCTAGAGACCAAACTCATGCCTGGTTTACCGGATATGCCCCCAATGATAATCCAGAGATAGTATTGACTATTTTAATAGAAGAAGGCGGGGAAGGTTCTAGTGTGGCTGTTCCTCTTGCTAGAGACATTTTATTGTGGTATTTTAGAGATAGAGAGCATATTTCAGAAAACTAGCTCTTTTTATATCGCTAGTCAAAGAAATGGCTATTTTTAGTTATTATTTTAAGCATATTGAGCAATTTTAATAATTCAAACGGAAGTATATGGTAGAAATAAATTATTTGACGAAAAGGGGCTTAAAAAAAATTAAAGCAGAGCTTCTGGAATTAAAAACCATTAAAAGGCCAACCGTAGCTAAAAGAATAGATAAAGCTAGAGAATTTGGGGATTTGTCGGAAAATGCCGAATATCAAGACGCCAAAGAAGAGCAGGGCTTTATTGAAGGCAAAATTTTGGAATTGGAATATCTTTTAAAAACATCAAAGATAGTTGAAAAACCTTCTACAAATCATGATTTAATTAATATTGGTTCTGATATTAAAGTTTTATTTGATGGACAGGAAAAAAAATTTAAAATTGTTGGAGCCACAGAAGCAGACCCGTTAAATGATAAAATATCATATAGTTCTCCATTGGGACAATCTTTTATTGGTAAGAAAAAAGGAGCAGAGTTTGAAGCAGAGGTTCCCAGAGGAAAAATTAAATGTAAGATATTAGAGGTTGGTTAGTAGTTTGTAGTTGGCCCGCCTTCGCTCTTTGAGCTTCGGCAAGGCAGGTAGTTAGTAGTTTATAAGTGTTTTAAAATTAGTATAATTTTTCCTTTCATTTAAAATTTAAAATTAATATAAAATGTTAAGAAAAAAAATAGGAATAGATTTAGGCACTACCACCACTTTGGTTTATGTCCCTAAGAGGGGGATTATTATTAACGAACCTTCTGTTGTGGCCATTTCACTAGTGGATAAAAAAGTTTTAGCTGTGGGAAATGAAGCCAAAGAAATGATTGGTCGAACTCCTGATTCTATTACAGCCTATAGGCCCTTAAAAGACGGGGTTATTGCTGATTATAGAACAACAGAAAGTATGTTGCGATATTTTATTAACAAGGCCTTGTCGGGTATAAAACTTTTTAGACCAGAAGTTATGATTTCCGTGCCAGCTGGAATTACTTCTACTGAAAGACGAGCAGTCATTAGCGCTACCATAGCTTCGGGAGCTAAGGCCGCCTATATTATTAAACAGCCCTTAGCGGCAGCTATTGGAGCAGAAATACCAATTGGTTCGGCTTCTGGACATATGATTATAGAATTGGGCGGGGGAACTACAGAAGTAGCTGTTATATCTTTAGGAGGGATTGTCACCTGTACTTCTGTAAGAATAGGCGGGACAAAATTTGATGCGGCCATTATGGAGTATATTAAAAAGAAATATAGTTTGGCTATTGGTGAAACCACTTCTGAAAATATTAAAATAAAAATTGGCTCAGCTTTATTTTTAGAAGATAAAGATAAAATGAGCATGGAAATAAAGGGGAGGGATATTGTCTCTGGTCTTCCTCGGGCTTTGACAATTAGCTCTGACGACGTAACAGAGGCCCTTCAACATGAATTAGCGGGTATTATAGCAACAGTTAAAACAGTTTTATATAATACCCCTCCAGAGCTTTCTGCAGATGTAATGGAAAAAGGAATGATTTTATCCGGAGGCACAGCTCAATTAAGAAATATAGATAAATTATTGTCTCAGGCAACTGGAGTCCCGGCTTATGTTTCTGACAGATCATATCTTTCCGTAGTCAAGGGCACGGGCATTGCCTTAGAGAATTTAGATGCCTATAAACGCAGTATTTTGTCAGCAAAATAAACTGTTAAATTGTTAAACTGTTATATTGTTCATTAACAATTTAGCCATTTAACAATTTAGCCATTTAATATAATGAAAATAGGCATTGACGCTAGTAGAATAAACTTACAACAAAAAACAGGCACAGAATGGTATGCCTATTATATTATAAAAAATCTTTTAGATATTGATCGTCAAAATCAATATTTTTTATTTTCCAGAGAAAAATTATCAAAAGGTTTTCTGGATTATTCAAATGTTCAGAACATTGTTTTAAAATGGCCATTAAAAAAATTTTGGACTTTAATTAGATTAAGTTTAAGTTTGAAAAAATATAATTTAGATTTATTTTTTTCACCAGCCCATAATTTACCCAGTACTTTTTTAAATATCAAAAAAGTGCTGGGCCTACCCACAACTAAAGTTAAAAAAATTATTACTTGGCATGATTTGGGGTATGAATATTTTCCTAAACATTATTCAATTAAACAATTATTGTCTTTAAAATTAGGCGCTCGTGCTTTAAATGATGCCAAGGCCATTATTTCTCCCTCATTAAACACAAAAAAGGATATAATGAAATTTTATGGAATAGGAGAGGATAAAATTTTTGTGATTCCTCATGGTGTTGATTTTGAAAAGTATAATAATATTAAAATTGATGATGAAATTTTGAATAAATATAAAATAAAAAAGGACTATATTTTATATATTGGCAGATTGGAATCAAAAAAGAACATAATTAATTTAATCCAGGCCTTTAATAAATTAAAGGAGGAGTATAATGACTTGCAATTAGTTTTATTGGGCAAACAGAGCTGGGGATTTAAAAATATTAAAAAAACAATTGATAATTCAGTTTATCAGAAAGATATTAAAATTATTGGCTGGGTTAGCGAGACAGATAAAATAAAGATTTTAAAACAGGCCAATTTGTTTTGTCTTTTAAGTGTTTTTGAGGGATTTGGTATGCCAATATTAGAAGCTATGTTATGCCAAGTACCTGTTTTAGTTTCAGACATTGATGTTTTAAAAGAATTTGGATTAAATGATATTTGTTTTACAGAAAATAATATCGGCAGTATTAGTTTTAAAATGAAAAAATTATTATCAGATCAGGAATCAAGAGAGGACATTATCGCCAAAAATTTTACTTTAGTTCAAAATTTTACTTGGCAAAAATCAGCAGAAAGAACCTTAGAGGTTTTTAAAAGTTTAAAAAATTGATTTGACACCCCTAGATTTATATGTTAAACTAATATTGTTATGAAAATACAAATGCAAAAATTGAATAATAATAACAATAATCTCGAATAAGTTGCGAGCTATTTTTCTTTATTTAATTTCAGCTCGCAGAGCTGATTTTTTTGTTGCTAGGTAGTTCAGTGGTAGAACGCTACGCTGTTAACGTAGATGTCGCTGGTTCGAATCCAGCCCTAGCAGCCATTTTTTAAAAGTTTAGAATAATTTGTTAGGGTTTTTTGCCACCCCTTTTTATCCTTCGACCCATTCGACAAGCTCAGGGCAGGCAAGCTCAGGACAGGGGAAAGTGGTGGCTCCCTGCCTTCGCCCCGCAGACGGGGCTACGCGCAGGCAGGCGTAAAATCGCGAACTGTACAAAAATTTACCCGCCTGCCGGCCGGCAGGGATAATTTAATCATTCGTCATCCTAAAACTTTGAAACTCGTCGTTTCATTATCATTTCACTCCTCAAACAAGTCAAAGTTTTTTAACGTATGTCTCCTGCCTTCGCCCCGCAGACGGGGCTACGTGCAGGCAGGCATTCAAATTACCCTTCGGCCTCGCCGTTCGGCTCTGAGGCCTGATGACCTCGTCGCTCAGGCTCGAATGAGAGCTCAGGGCCGAGAGGTAACTAAATTTTTGTAATGTTCGCAGATAATTTTAATAAAACGCGATAACCGACAATTAGTCGTGTTTGATTACGTCTAATGTGACTGATATGATTTAATTGGCATAATAAAAATTTTATCCATTGGATAGTGGCAGTTCGTTTTATAAAAAGTTTGAAGATAAGAAATTAAAAAAGTCAAGTATTTACAAAGCCCATATAATTTGTTAAGGTTTTTTTATAAACAAAGTTAAATTTGAACAAGGAGGATATCGTGAAAAAAGGAACAGTTCTGATAATAAGAGGACTGCCGGGCTCTGGGAAATCAACATATATTAAAAAAATTTTTCCTAATGCCGTAATTTGCTCAGCTGATCATTATTCTGTTGATTTTAGAGGCAATTATTATTTTGATAAAAATAAGATTGGTTTAAATCATCAGCGCAGTCAGGAGTTTTTTAAAACTGCGTTGAAAAATTTTTTGCCTTTTATTGTTGTGGATAATACCAATACAGAAATTTGGGAATTTGAAACTTATCTTCAATTAGCTCAAGAATATGATTATCAAGTATTTGTTATCCGCTTAGTAGTAAGTCCTCAAATTGCTATTCAAAGGAATGTTCACAAAGTTCCAAAAAATAAGATTTTTGAAATGCACGAAAGGATGGAAAAATATCCTGGTGAAATTTTATTATCAAATCTTTAAGCGGTGTGGTTTAAAACCAATATCCGCTTTTTTGTTTTACTTGATGTTTTTGAGGAAAAGTGGGAAAATTGGGATATGAATATTTACTTAGACATTGATGGGGTATTAATTGATAAAAACCATAAACCAGTCAAAAATGTAGTTAAGTTTCTAAAATACATGACAAAAAACCATAATTGCTATTGGCTTACTACTCATTGCAGAACAGGTGGTAATAGGGCATTTGAATATCTTGAAGACAAACTACCCGCTAAAGCATTAAAATATATTAAGAAAATAAAACCAACAGATTGGAATACCTTGAAAACTGAAGCAATAGATTTCACAAAAGATTTTTTATGGTATGATGACTTTATATTACCAGCAGAGGAGAATGTTTTAAAAGAGCATGATTGTTTGAAAAACCTTGTAAGAGTAGAGGATAGTAAATTGATTTATTAAATGATTTTGGAATGAAAAAAATTAGAATTTTAATTCTTGAAGATGATTTAGAGACACTTTCAGTTATAATGGGCAAACTTTTTGAGTTAGAAGAACAATTTTTTAAAGATGAAAAAAATAAGGATATCAAGGATATTGCAGTTACTGTTTTTTCTGAATATACAGAAGTTGAAGATTATTTAAACAAAAAAGAATCCAGCTCATTTGATATCATTTTATTAGATAGGGACTGCAAGCTAACAGGATCATTTCATTGTTTAGATTTTGACAAGTTTGATCCAAATAAAATTATCGCTATCTCTTCAGAGGTAAAATATAATCAAGAAGCAGAAGAAAGAGGTGTCAAAATAGTCTGTCGCAAAGATTTTAGTAAATTAAATGAGTTTGGGAATACTATAATAAAAGAGATAGTTAAAATGATAAATTAATATATTAAATAGTTATGAAAAAAAGAATAATTTTATCAGAACCTTTTGTACAAAAAGCAGTTGTTAAATATCTTGCTAAAAGAAATCAGGGTTGGAGTTCTTACCCGAGAATCGCAGAATTACACCAAAAAGGGGTAGATATAAAAGTAAAAAATAATAATTATGGAAGATATTGGTTAGTAGAGGCAAAGGGTGATCCATCAGCAAGAGTCAAAAGTCCGGCAGGTAGTAGAAGTAGTAGTTTTAATTCGGCAATGGGTCAGATTATTACAAGAATGCATTCTAATAGAAGTGAAAAATATAGAGAATCTTATCATGGTTATAAATATGGCATAGCTTTTTCTACATATTTTAGGGATATGGTCATTAAAAAAATTCCCTTTAATGTATTAAGAAGATTATGTTTATATATATTTTTTGTAGATAAAAATAAAAAAGTTGAAGAAATTGATTGGCAAAAATTGAAAACAATACAGAAAGATATTTTTATTGTTAAAAAATAAGTAATAAAACTTATCCACAGCTAGACTATTGACAAGTAGGTTATCATATGATAACCTATTATTAATTACAAAATAAATTTTAATATTATGAAAAATAAAGAACAATATATAACTATTTCTGAATTGGCTAAAATGTTAGGAATTAGTAGAGTTGCTACTTTAAAAAAAATTAAAAAATTGATTAAAGAAAATTCAATTAATGCTTTTGAGCGAGGGAAGACATATTTTATTGAAAAAGATTCACTCCCCAAAGAATTAAAAGAAAGAATAAAAAAAGGACAAAAAGAGGCAGTTGAGGATGTAGTAAATATTGGACAGAAAAACAAAATAGATTTAGATTTTGAAAAGGAACTTTGGAAAGCCGCTGATAAACTTCGTGGCAATATAGATGTATCAGAATATAAACATATTGTACTTGGACTCCTATTTTTGAAATATATTTCTGATTCATATTATCAAAGACGTTCTAAACTTGAAGAATGGGTAAGTGATCCAAAAAATAAAAAGTATTATATTTTAGAAGAAAAAGAGAGAAAGTTAATTATTAATGACAGAGATCAATACAAAAGTATTGGTGTTTTTTATGTCCCTAAAAAGGCACGCTGGGAACAACTTCGTAATCATGCAATGCATCACGATATAGGAAAATATATTGATGAAGCAATGGAAGCAATTGAGAATGAAAATCCAAAACAGCTTAAAGGTGTTCTTCCAAAAATTTATACAAAAACTACTCTTGAAAGTCATATACTTGGGGAATTAGTGAATATATTTTCAAAAATCAAATTTAATCATGATATTGATAAAGAAAAAGATATATTAGGTAGAGTTTATGAATATTTTCTAGGCCAATTTGCATCTGCAGAAGGAAAACGAGGAGGAGAATTTTATACTCCAAGGTCAATTGTAAGATTAATTGTTGAAATACTATCTCCTTATGAAAATGCACGAGTATTTGATCCTGCTTGTGGTAGTGGTGGAATGTTTGTTCAATCAAGTGAATTTTTAAGAATTCATCAAAAAGATCCTTCTAAAATTGCATTTTATGGACAAGAGAGCAATCCAACAACTCTTAGACTTTGTAAAATGAATCTTGCAATTAGGGGGATTATTGGTCAGATAGAATTAGGTAGTTCTTATTATAATGATAAATTTCCAGATTTAAGATCTGATTTTGTATTAGCAAATCCTCCATTCAATGCTGATTGGGAGCCTGGAAATTTAAGTGATAAAGATCCACGTTTAAAATATGGAACCCCACCAGCAAGCAATGCCAATTTTATGTGGATTCAACATTTTATACATCATTTAGCACCAAATGGTATGGCAGGATTTGTTATGGCAAATGGAGCATTAGCGGTAAGTGGTAGAGATGGGGAAATTCGTAAAAAAATTATTGAAGACGATTTGATAGATGTAATTATTGCTTGTCCTCCAAAACTTTTCTATAATGTTGCTCTTCCTGTTTCCCTTTGGTTTGTGTCTAAAAATAAAAAGAATGGCAGATTTAGAAATAGAATAGGAGAAATTTTATTTATAGATGCACGTGAAACTTTTGAACAAATATCGCGTAAGCAAGTTACGTTTACAGATAAACATATCCAAAAAATAGCTGGAACAGTTCGTGCGTGGCGAGAAAAAAACAACGCTGACAAATATAAAGATGTTGCTGGGTTTTGTAAGTCAGCAATGAAAGAAGAAATTGCTAAAAATGGTTATGTATTAACGCCAGGTCGTTATGTTGGTATTGCTCCTGAAGAAGATGATGGCATACCATTTGAAGAAAAAATGGAAAAGTTGTCTAGTGAATTGAAAAAGTATTTTAAAGAAAGTACAAGGTTGGAAAAAAAGATTTTGGAAAATTTAAAAAAAATAATTTAAATAAAACTAATTAAGAACATAAATTAATAAAAATATGCGTCAAAAATTTGGTATTATCAAAAAAATAAATAAAATCAACATCAAAAAAGTACCCAAAGATCAACCTGTAGTTTATGGAATTTTTACTAATAGTGGTAAATTACAGAAAGTAGGGCGCGCTAAAAAATCAAGAGCACAAAAAAGAATTCGAGAAAGTGCAGAAGAAATAAAGAATGTAAAAAGACAAGCAAATAAATTTGCTATTATAATTACAAAAACAGTTGATGATGCAAAAAAATTGGAAACAAAATTGATAAATAAGAGAAAACCACCATTTAATAAAGAGAAAAAAGGGAAATAATTTTATTAAAATGCAAAAGTCAAAATTACAACCTAAAAATTGGCAAAAAGTGAAGTTGGGAGAAATCTTAGAAAAAATTATAGATAATAGGGGGAAAACACCACTGTTATCGAATTCTGGTCATGAATTGATAGAAACTTTTCAAATGTCGATAAATAATAAATATCCAGATTTAACCAATAAAAGTAAGCAAAAATATGTATCAAAAAAGACATACAATAATTGGTTTCGTTCTGGCCATCCTAAAGAAGGAGATATATTATTTTCAACCGTAGGGGCTTCAATTCCCCAGTGGTGTTTTGTTCCTAAAAATTCTAAATATTGTATAGCGCAAAACTTGATTGCCTTAAGGCCCGATGGAAGTAAAGTTCTGCCAGAATATTTGAAAAGTTATTTTGATCAAAAAAAATTTGTCAAAGAAGTAAAAGGAATCATTATTGGAGCTGCACAGCCAAGTATAAAAGTTCCACATTTACTTAGTTTAAAAATCAGTCTTCCTTCATTGAACGACCAAAAACGTATCGCTGGTATTCTCTCCGCTTTTAATGACAAGATCGAGTTGAATAATAAAATTAGCAAAAATTTAGAGCAAATGGCTCAGGCGATTTTCAAAGAGTGGTTTGTAAAATTTAATTTTCCCGGACACGAAAAAGTAAAAATGGTTGATTCTGAATTAGGAAAAATCCCGGAAGAGTGGAAGGCAAAAAAAATTGGTTCTATCGCTAATGTAATTCTTGGCGGTACACCATCCCGGGCAAATTCTGAGTATTGGGGAGGATCTGTTCCATGGATCAATTCTGGCAAAGTTAACGAATTTCGTATTACCTCTGCTAGCGAATATATAACTAAAATTGGTCTTGAACGATCAAATGCTCGTTTGATGCCACGGCGAACAATAGTTATTGCTATTACTGGAGCTACTTTGGGACAAGTTAGCTTATTGGAAATCGAAGCTTCAGCGAATCAATCAGTTGTGGGAATTTTTGGTTCGAATGTAGTATCGCCAGAGTTTTTATATTTATATACCAAGCAAAATATCAACAGAATAATTCAAGCAGCTGGTGGTGGTGCACAACAACACATAAACAAACAGATTGTAGCGGAATATCCAATATTAATTCCGTGTAAAAAGACATTATTTCCATTTACAAACACAGTCCAACCTATATTTAATAAGATAGCTAACTTAGTATTAGAAAACCAAAAATTAGCATCTCTTCGCGATTTGCTTTTACCAAAGTTAATGAGTGGAGAAATAAGAGTATGAAAAATGATTATCGAATGGATTTTGAATGTTGCATCCGCCAATTTTTAGGCGATGAAGCGTATCATATCGCTGATTTTGCGAACGATGATACTTCAGCACGTTTATGGTATCGAAAATGTATTAAAAAAATGAAAAAACGGGTTGACTCACTAGATACTACAACACGGCATAAAGAAATGCTTTTAATGGAATTAAATGATTTAGAGGAAAGGTTAAAACAGAAAAAAGTTCTGGGTTCAAAAGAATTAGTAGTCGATTTGTTTCAGCTTATAAGTAGGTTATTTGGTTATGATGTGGTATCTGGAAAAATTTATAATGAACCATTTTATCATCAAACTTACGGACAGTATTTTATGGAGGAAACTTCATGGAAAAAGGCAGGAAAAAATTGGCACGAAATTCATACTGAAGAAACTAAAAATGTGATTACTTGGAAAAAAAGTATTTGTCGTGTGCTCAAAGAAAAAGGGTTGAACGAAAATACAATTGCTCGAATACTTAATATTACAGAATATCAAGTAAAAAAAATGAGGCATAATTTATGAATGAGTTTAATTAAAAATTAGCTGTTCTCCACGATTTGCTTTTAACAGAGTTAATGAGTAGGGAAATAAGGATTTAAAAAGTTTATGCATGAATTTTATTTAAAATATATTGAATCAAATTTATATAAATTTATTTCATTGATTTATGGTTTTATTTTTGGCATATTGTTGTTTTCGCTGGTAGATAATTTCATCGAAAAAATAATACCAAAAGTCAATATTCGTTTTTTAGCTTATAGCATAATTTTGATCTTTTGGATTCTGTATTGGTTGTATTATCGATATAGATTGCCTAGGAATAAGAAAGCAATGGTTGGCATTGTTGTTGCCATACATGCAGAAACAGCTTATGAGGAAATTAGACTAAAAAACGACTTTATTTCAAGATTGAGAGAAAATATTAATAAAGAAAAATTCAGTGAAGTTATAAATATCATTATTTTAAAAAATCATTTTTTGGAAAAATTTAATAATATAAACAATGTTTTGAAATTACATAAAAAAATAAAAGGCCATTTCTATGTTTATGGCCAAATTAAAAGAAGGAGTGATGGGAAGAAAAAATACTTTCTAAAATTAGAAGGATTAGTCGCTCATCGTCCTATTGATATTAAAACTCAAGACTCGTTAAAAAAAGAATTTTTAAATATTTTACCAAAACAAATCTCATTTTTCGAGACTTTTGAGTTTAAAGGTTTTGAGTTCTCCGCTGATATAGTTTATCTTGCAACAAGATATATTACAGGAATTGCCGCTTATCTTTCTGGAGATCCGATTTTGGCTCACGAATTCCATTCTAATCTTCGAGAAGAATTTAATAAATTTCGCCCACTACCTCGACACTTACAAATAATAAGAAATAAAATACCCGAATTGTTATCTAATGAGGAATTAATTATTGCTAAACGACATTATTTCAAAAACGAATCTAAAAAGTTGAGAGAATGGTTAAAAAAATCTTTAGAGTCAAATCCTAATAATTATGGCGGATTGCTACTTAAGGCAATAGTAAATTTTCTTCCACAATTAAATAATAATCCGCAAATGGCTCTAGAAACTATTAAAAAAGCACAAAAATATGCACACAGAACTCATGAATGGAGGTACAGCAAAGCTTTTTTACATTTCTGGTTAGGAAAATATAAGGAAGCTCTTCAAGATTGCAGAAATCTTAAACAAAAATTTTACTCTGGTGAAAACATCACTATCAATGAAGTTGAGGACTTTAACCTTCGGTTATTAAAAGAATACCCTAAAAAAGTTCAATTATATTTCTGGTTGGGTTATATAAATTTTATCAAAAAAAGAAATTTACCATTAGCATATAAATATTTTAGTAAATTTGAAAAAGAAGCTAATCAATCGATGGATTTATTAAGACATAATTCAAGTATCTATCTTTTACAAATAAAAAATAAAATGAAATCAAAATAACATCTATGAAAAATCTTAACGAAAATACATTAACAGAACAACCAGTTATAAATTGGCTCAAAGAAATGGGTTATGATTATGAATTCGGACCGGATTTAGCGCCAGGTGAAGCGCTTTCAGAGAGAAACTCATTTAAGGAGGTAATTTTGTCTGTACGTTTACAACGATCAATCAGACGGTTGAATCCTGATTTACCTGATTCGGCAATTGAAGATGCAATGAATAAAATTATTAAATTTGAACATCCTAATTTAGAAATTGCTAATAAAGAAGTATATCAGATGTTAACTCGAGGAGTAAAAATTGAAATTAAGGATGAATCTGGTGAATCACGAGGCAAATTAGTTAAAATTTTTGATTTTGAAAATCCATTAAATAACGAATTTTTAGTAATAAATCAATTCACTATTCAAGGAATTGAAAAAATTCGTCGTCCAGATGTGATTGTTTTTGTAAATGGTATTCCTATTACAATTTTTGAATTAAAGAATCCAGCTAGTGAGGACGCAACTATTCACTCTGCTTATAAGCAATTACAAGATTATAAAGATGATATTTCAGATGTTTTTAAATATAATCAATTGCTTGTTGTTAGCGACCTCTTAGAAGCGAAACATGGGACTATTTCTTCGTCTTGGGAATGGTTTTCTGTTTGGAAGGGAATAGAAAGTGAAGATGAAAAACATGATGGAGTGTCAGAACTTGAAATTTTAATCAAGGGTATTTTTCATAAAACTCGACTTCTTGATATTATTAAGAATTTTATAGTTTTTGAGGCTGATAGTGAAAAAGATATTAGTAAATTCACTAAAAAAATGTGTTTATATCATCAATATTTTGGAGTTAATAAAGCAGTTAAAGAAACATTGCGGGCTACTGCAATAAAAGGTAATAAGAAAATAGGAGTATTTTGGCATACTCAAGGAAGCGGTAAAACGCTTTCTATGGTTTTTTACACAAATAAAGTTAAATATTTAGAAGAATTAAAAAGTCCAACATTTGTTTTTTTAACAGATAGAAATGATTTAGATGGACAATTTTATAAAACATTTTTGAAAACTGGTTATGGCGCTATTGCAAAACAAGCAGAAAGTATAAAAAAATTAAAAGAAAAACTGAGAACAGCAGCAGGAGAGTTAATTTTTACAACTATTCAGAAATTTGATACAGAAGAAGAGAAGTTGAGTGATGCCGATAACATAATTGTTATTGCTGATGAAGCCCATCGTTCACAATATGCAAAATTTGCTGCTAATGTGCGTGTAGCATTACCAAATGCTTCCTTTATGGGTATCACAGGTACCCCGATTAGTTTACATAACCGAGAAACTCGTCTAGTTTTTGGTGATTATATTAGTGAATATAAGATTAATCGTTCAGTAGAGGATGAATCAACAGTACCAATATATTATGAAGGGCGATTGGTTCCACTTCATTTAACCAATGAATTTATTGATGAGGAATTTGAAAATTTAGCAGGTGAATACTCTTTTGAGATAAAAGAAAATTTTAAAAGAAAATGGGCTAGACTTGAACAGGCAATTGGTGCAAAAGATCGCTTAGGACAAATTACTGAAGATATAATTAAACACTTTAACAATAGGGGTCTTAATGGAAAGGGAATGATTGTGACTATAAGTAGAAAGGTTGCGGTTGATATATATAAATTAATTTCAAAAATGAAGAATGCTCCAGAGGTCGCTGTAGTTATATCAAAACCTGGAGATTTTAAAAATGATATACAGAAAGAATTAAATAATAAAGAATTAGAAAGAAAATTTAAAAATCCAGATGATAATTTGAAAATTGTAATTGTTTGCGATATGTGGCTTACTGGTTTTGATGTTCCATCTCTTCATACAATGTATATAGATAAACCATTAAAAAATCATACTTTAATGCAAGCAATTGCTAGAGTAAATCGTGTTTATAAAGATAAACCAGGTGGATTAATTGTTGATTATATTGGTATAGCTGACAATCTTAAAAAAGCTCTAAGTATTTATAGTTCCAATATTCAAAAAGAAGCAATGATTCCTATCGGTGATATTATTAATAAAATGATGGAAAAATATGACATTGTAAAATCTATGTTTATTGGAATAAATTATTCTAATTGGAAAAAGTTTGAAAGTTCAGAATTGGCTCAACTTTTTCAAAAATCTATTAATAATATTATTACCAATGAAGAAAGCGGTAGATTAGATGATGAAAAGAAAAAACGTTTTATAAAAGAAACAGAAGTTTTGTCTAGACTTTTTGCTTTTGCAATGCCGCATCATGAAGCAAATAGTATTAGAAGTGATGTTGAATTTTTTCAAGCCATTAAAAAAGCACTTGTTAAGAGAACTATTATAAGAATTCCAGGGGCTGATACAAAAATTGAATCAGCTATACGTGAATTAGTTTCTAAAAGCATAGCAGCAGAAGGAGTAATTGATATTTTTGATATGAAAGGTAAGGGAAAACCAGATATTTCTATTTTTGATGATAAGTTTCTAGAAGAAATTAAAAATATGAAGTATAAAAATCTTTCCGTTGATGTTTTGCGAAAACTTTTGCGCGATGAATTGAGAATTAGGATGAGAAAAAACATGACTAGATTTAAATCTCTTATGGAATTATTAGAGAATATTATTGAGGAGTATGAAAATAATATTATTAATTCATCTAAAGTGATAGAAAAATTAATTAAATTAGCTAAGGAGATTGAAAGGGCAGATAATGCTGGTAAAAATCTTGGTTTAAGTGAAGAAGAAGTTGCTTTTTATGATGCTATTTCTGCTGGTAAAAAATCAGTTAATAAGAATAGCGAGCTAAAGAAGATCGTCAAAGAATTAGTAAAGACAATCAAGAGAGATTTGACGGTTGATTGGACAAATAATGATATTATAAGAGCTAGAATTCGTGCAAATGTTAGGTTGTTATTATTAAGAAATAAATTTTCAGCACAAGAAAGCGAAACAATTCTTGATACAATTTTTCAACAAGCTCGTTTATTGTATAGAAATTACGTACCTGTTCGTATATAATTTATGATGAATTAAAAAATAACTTTATATTTTTTTGTTTCCTATTAAAAAATTTGCTATAATAACAATATCGACAATTAAATAAGTAATTATCAAGAGTGGTGATGAGAGAAATGGCTCAATGATTCACCCAGCAACCCTTAAGTTAACGACTTAAGAAGGTGCTAAATCCATTCCCTTAGGGAAAGATAAAAATTGTTATTTTTTTTATTTGAAACTCTTTTCCTTGGGAAGGAGTTTTTTTAATTAATAAAAAAGAAAGGAAACAAAATTATGAAAAAATCAAAAAAGACACAAGAAACCTCGCAAAAGATTTTAACATCAGAGGACTTTTACAAAGCTATAGAGCAGGAAGCAAAAAAGTCTGGAACATTGGACAAACTAATAAAGACACCCTTAGAACCTACAAATGAATATACGGTGGTTTTTAGACCATTTGCTCAAAAAAGAAAGGAAAAAAATGATGACTAAAAAATTATTAACAATGTTAAAATTAGAATCAGATGAAACAATAGAAGAGTTTACTAAGAGAGTGGTAGAAGGATTAAGGAAAAAGGGGATTAAAATTAAAAAATGAAATAGATAATTTTCAAAAATCATTTCAAGCAATACATCTGACCCCGCACTATAAAGGTGCAGGGGTAAAGGTGATTTTTTTGTTTTAAGCTCAGCCCGATTTTTTTTAAATAAAAAAGGTGGTTTATAAAATAACCACCTTTAAAGATTTAAAGAGTAAATTGAACTCCCAATTTGTTCATCAGTTCAATAAATACATTGATGTCAACATATTCTCCATACCATCTTGCAAAACTAGTATTTCCATCATAATATTGAAAGTCAATTTGAAAAGACGGAGAGCTTATTTCAAGCGTCTTTGATTTTGTCGAAATGATAAGCTCATTTTCTTTTAAAGATACTTGTAATGGTATATTTAATGGTATATTTAGTACTGAATCAAAATTAATCTTAAAGAAAATTTTCATTTTCATTTCATATCTTCTGTTCAAAAGTTTTCTTGTGGGTTCACACACATTATTATCAAATGTACTATTTTTTTTAGAGACATTCAAAGAATCATAATATTTTATAAGCTTGAACAATGATTCCTTGATTTTACCTACCTCTACCGTGACTTCGCCACTTTCAATACATTGTTTCATTTTTCCTCCAATTATTTAATATTGTTTATTTTTCTCATCTTAACATTATATTTCAAATTGTAAAGCCCATGTACTAGAAGACCACATAGGTAACACTTTTGTATATTTCTGAGTAAATTCAAT
>CAZXCJ010000008.1:0-36212 GCA_964639335.1 uncultured Gammaproteobacteria bacterium
AATCTAATGATTTTGGTAGGTTTAGAGTGTTACCTATGTATCTCATCTTATTCAGCCCAATCAACCCCGTACCTTAAAGGTGCAGGGGTAAAGGTGATTTTGACAAAATTTATTGATTGAATTACGATGTTTAAAATATCAACATTAAAAGTTTGACTTTTGGACATTATAGTTATATTATTAACTTATAAGTATAAATAATTTCTAAATATAAAATAAAAAATATGATCAATCAATATTTCAAATTAATAAAGGATTTGAGAATTAAAAAAGGCCTAAAACAAGAAGATATTGCAAAAAAAATAGGTGTTTCCCGTTCTTCTTATATCTCTTTTGAACAAGGAAAAACAGAGCTTAGTTTTTCTCAAATAGTAAAACTATCTAATATTTTTGGTATTTCTTTAGAAGAAGTTGAAAGTGGACTACAACCAAATTATGAAAAATATAAAGAAATGATTTTTGCTTATATTAGAAATGGTTCCTCTAAAGATGGTAATATTTTGAAAACAAAACTTGCCAAGATGCTGTACTTGGCGGATTTTGCTTGGTTTTATAATAATTTAGAAAGTATGAGTGGAATGCAGTATCGTCGAATTAAATATGGACCAGTGCCAGATATATATTTTAGGGCAATAGATGAATTAGAAGAAGCAGGAAAAATAACAGTTAATCACAAGAATGATATGCTTTTAATTTCCGAGAATAGAGGGTCAAAGAATCAATCATTGGAAAAATTATCAAAAGAAGAAATAAAATTAATTAAAAATATTGCGAAGAAATGGAAAGGCAAAAAAACTAGTGAAATTGTTGATTTCACCCATAACCAATTACCTTATAAAATTTGCTCTTTTGATGAAATAATTCCGTATGAATTAATAACTCAAGAAGATCCAGAATATGTCTATTAAATATTCAGTAGTAGTGGAACATTTTGCCAAGCGTCATTTTATTAAAAATTTTAGGAAAAAATATAAGAATGCTTGGGATATAACATGGCGAGCAATAGTTGAACAATTTAAACGTATTGATTCTTTGCTTGATACCTCAATTGCTGAAACTATAATTAATACTGATAATATTAAGATAATTAAAAGTGAATTTCGTATTGCTGGAACAAGGCAGTCTAAAAAAGCTTCAGGCAATAGATGTATAATTGCCGTTCATCGGGATGTTGAGATAGTTTATGTTCTTTTGGTTTATCATAAAAACAATTTGGGAGGTGGTAATGAAACTGCAAAATGGAAACAAATAATAAAAAATAATTATCCGGATTATTATAAATTATTATAAATAAAAAACTTTATTTAATAAATGATTCTATGAATTATTATGATATCAAATAATAAAATATCTAATGAGTTGAAAAAAATAATAAAAGACAATTTTATTGAATGGCAAAATGCAGGCGGAGAAGATACATTAAAAGCGTTGGGTCGACAGAGCAAAAAAGAATATAATTATTATATAAATTTATAGAATATTTAAAATTTTTAATAATCGCTTAACATGGTGATTATTTTTTTTTAAATAAAAACATTGACAAAATTAAATTGAGGCCTTATTATAAACTATTCATTTTAAAAAAATCAAAAAAGGAGTACAAATGAAAGAAAAATTAATAGGAAATCCTATTCCCATAGGAACATTTGTCGTTTATTTTAATCAATGGACGGATTTCGAAAATTATGAAATTAGAGATAGCTTTCGTGAAATGAGCTTTGAGGAGGTTCAAGCTCTTACTGAAAATGACATTCTTTGGGACGACATAGAACCTCATCCCAATGGTAAGGTTTACGGATTTCTTAAGTTAAGGGTTACAAAAGTAGAACATTTGGAAAATGATGGAGTTCGTATTCATTTTAAGGATAGTTTTGACACCATATATCCCGAGGGACGTATAAGGAAATTTGTTCATGAAGACGAAAACAAGCTTATTGATCTAATTTCCGCTAATCCTCTGGCCACAGAAGTGTTTACAGGACAACAAAAAGTCACTGGAAAGGCAATGGGTATTTTCTAACCAACATTTTTCAATTTAAGAGAGAGGCACAATGTTCTCTCTCTTTTTTATTTTCTTAAAAATATTGACAAAATAGATAAAATATACTACATTAATGGGTAGTTAAATTAGTGGATGATCGCCCCCCACCTTTTACAATTTATGAAAAGTGATTTATGTTTTATGTTTACATATTAAAATTAGCTGATAATGGTTTGTATTTTGGTTATACAAATAATTTGAGACGCCGATTAAAAGAACATTTAACCGGAAAATCTAAGTATACTCGAAGTAGAAGACCATTAAAGTTGGTTTATTATGAAGCATATTTTTCAGCCAAGGATGCCAGAACAAGAGAGAGAAGATTAAAACAATTTAAGAAAGGTTATGCTCAGTTGAAAAATAGGATTGGAAATAGTATTTCAGAGTGTATTATTGATAAATTGTAAAAGGTGGGGGGAGGAAAGTCCGAACACCGCAAAAGATAATTGGTAACACCAACCCTTTTAAAAAGTGATTTTTAAAAGAGGACAAGTGCAACAGAAAATATTCCTGCCGCCGTCGCTCAAGCTATGGCGAGCTAAGGGTGAAATCGCTAGTTGATGAATTAGCGCGCTCTATTGGTGACAATAGAGGAGAGGTAAACTCTATTTGGTGCAAGGTCAAGATATTCCCTTAGGGGAGTGGTAGACCGCTTGATATTTATGGTAACATAAATACTAGATAGATGATCATCGTCGAGCTCAGCTCGATAAACAGAATTCGGCTTATAGCTAATTTAACTACTTTAGTAAACACTAGAATAGCATTTAATTGTCTGACTGAATTAAGTACTATTTTGATTATGCTGAGCGACCGGGCTTAACTCGGGAGTCGAAGTATAGCTGATTTAACTACTTTAATAAATAGCAAAATAGCATTTGATTTTTTGACTAAATTAAGTACTATTTTGATTATGCTGAGCGACCGAGCTCAGCTCGGGAGTCGAAGTATAGCTGATTTAACTACTATTAATTTATTATGAAAAAACGTAACTTAATTGATGTTATAGAAGTTCCTATTGATTTTTTACTATTAATTTTATCCGGATTATTGGCATATTTTTTAAGGTTCAGGTCTTTTGTGGTGGAATATAGACCTGTCCTTTTTGATTTATCCTTATTACTTTATTTAAAAATACTTTTAGGGGCCTCTTTATTTGCCTTATTAATACTTTTTATATCCGGACTTTATAATTTAGAGAGAAAAAAATTGAAATATAAAATTTCTAAAATATTCACTGGCTGCTCTACTTTTGTTCTGATTTTAATTATTGCTTTCTTTTTTAACCAAAAATTATTTAATTCTCGTTTTATAGTAATATTTTTCTGGGTTTTTAGTTTATTCTTTTTAATTTTGGAAAGAATTATTTTAGAAGCAATTCATCGGGCTTTAGTAAAAAAAGGATATTTTACCACCAAAATAATTATTATTGGCCATAATGACAATACTTATAAATTAATTAGTGAATTTAAGAGAAATAAATTTTTAGGATATAAAATTATAGAAAAATACGATACCTTGGATGACAATACTATTTTTAAATTAAATCAAAAAAGCCAGGAAACAGAAATTGATGAAATTATATTGGCTGAGCCATATAGTGATAGAAAATTTGTTAATAAATTAGTTAATTTTTGTAATACTCATCACATAGTTTATAAGTACACGGCTTCGCTTTTAGAAACTAAAATAATTAATTTTGAAGTAAATGCTGTAGCGGGAATTCCAATTGTAGAAATTAAAGAAACTTTTTTAGATGGCTGGGGCCGGGTTTGGAAAAGATTATTTGATATTATATTATCGTTTATTGGTCTAATATTTTTTATTCCTATTTATTTAATAATCGGGGCATTAATCAAATTAGATACCAAGGGTCCAGTTTTAGTTAAATTGGAACGCATTGGGGCAAAAAACAAGCCTTTTAAAATGTATAAGTTTAGGTCAATGATTATGGGGGCTGATAAAATGAAGGAAAATTTAATGAAATATAATGAAAGAAACGACGGACCCTTATTTAAAATGAAAGAGGACCCCCGTATTACTCCTATTGGTAAATTTTTAAGAAAAACATCTATTGATGAATTGCCTCAAATTATTAATGTTTTAAAAGGGAAAATGAGCTTAGTCGGTCCGCGGGCGCATGAGCCCCAAGAAGTGGCCAAATATCAAGACCACCATTTAAAACTTTTAGCTATTAAGCCGGGAATAACCGGTATGGCTCAGGTTTCTGGACGTTCAGATTTAGAATTTGAAGAAGAGGTTAAATTAGATATTTATTATATTGAAAATTGGAGCTTAATGCTGGACTTCCAAATTTTATTTAAAACTATCGCCGTGGTCCTTTTTACCAAAACCGCGGTTTGAGGTAAGTTGTAAGATATGAGTTTTTATTTTATACCCCTTTATATTTAAGTAAGGGGTTTTTAGTTAGAATTATTTTTTTATCACCACCCCTTTCCATCCTCCGACCTGTCCCCTGAAGCTTCAGCGAAAGGGGGAGTAGAAGTTCTACTTCTACGGAGGACGGGCACTTCCCCTCCTTCACCCCGTACAAAAGCTTCGCCTTATACGGGGCGAGGTTGAGGAGGGGAGGCAGGGGAGGTGCTGTTTGGGCTTATTGCGAAAACTAAAGCTATTATTAATATTTATAATACTCATATCATTCAAGCGCCTTGCTACAAGGTGTTTTATTATTTATAATATCTCTATATGCAGGATAAAATGCAAGATAAAAAAATAGCTTTAGTACATGATCATTTGAACCAAATGGGTGGAGCCGAAAAGGTTCTTTTAGAATTTCATCATATTTTTCCAAAAAGTCCGATTTATAGTTTGATTTATAACAAAAACAAGGTCCCATTATTTAAAGATTGTAAAATTATTACTTCTTTGCTCCAAAAAACTCCGGGATCTTTTAATTTTTTCCGCTGGTTTTTGACTTTTATGCCTTCGGCTTGGGAGAGCTTTGATTTTTCTAAATATGATATAGTTTTGTCTTCTACTTCGGCTTTAGCCAAAGGTATTATTACTCCTAGCAAGAGTTTGCATTTTTGTTATTGTCATACGCCAACGCGTTATTTGTGGAGTGATACTCATGAATATGTGAACAGTTTAAGAATTCCAGGTTTAATGAAAAGGATTTTAATCTTAGAGTTAAAAAAATTGCGGGCCTGGGATTTTTCAGCCGCCCAAAGGGTTGACTATTTTATTGCTAATTCTCATTTTGTAGCTGAAAGAATAAGAAAATATTACCGGAGAAACGCGCATGTTATTTATCCGCCAGTCAATGTTCATAAATGTTATTCTAATCCGCAGAGAAAAAAATATTATATAGTTGTTTCTAGAATTAGGCCTTATAAAAAGGTTGACTTGATTGTGCGGGCTTTTAATCAGTTAAAATTACCTATTAAAATAATTGGCGGCGGTGAATATCTTGATGCTTTAAAAAGGATGGCCAAGCCCAATATTCAATTTTTAGGAGAAATAAGCGATGCAGAAAAATATAAGTATTTATCTCAAGCTAAGGCCTTTATTCATCCTCAAGAAGAGGATTTTGGAATATCAGCTGTGGAAGCCTTGGCCTCAGGTTGTCCAGTGATAGCTTATGGCTCAGGTGGTGTTTTAGAAACAATTGAAAATCAAAAAACGGGATTATTTTTTGAAGAACAAAAATGGGAATCTTTAGCAGAAGCAGTGTTAGATTTTGATAAATTTGATTTTAACCATGATTTTATTAAAGACAGTGCCTCTCGTTTTAGTGTTCAAAGGTTTAAAGATGAAATTAAGGGTTTTATTGAAGATAAACTAAATCAAAAAAAGTTGCCATTAGAATACGAAAACTAAATCAATTTTCAATTATCAATAATCAATTTTTAGTAAATGATCAATTATATTGTTAAATTGTTATATTGTTTAATTGTTGCAGTTTAACAATTTAGCAATATAGCAATTAATGAATTATTAAATTCAAATTGAAAATTGGTGATTAAACGAACGTAAATTATGAACATTGCCATTGACATTACCCCTCTTAAGCAAAAAAATTTAAGCGGAGTGGGAAAATATTTAAAAGAAACATTGTCTAGATTATTAATTTTAGACCGAAAGAATAAATATTTTTTAATTAGTTTTGGTAGAAAAAACAAAAGTATAGATGTTGATTTGAAAAGTGAAAATGTCAAACTAATACATTATAATATTCCCAGCAAGCTAATGTTTATTCTAAGCTTGTTTTTTAAATGGCCAAATTTGGATGTAGATATTTTTTGGTTGCCTAATTTTAATATTTGTCATTTAAAAGGCCGGTCTGCCGGCAGGCAAGGTAAAAATATTAAATTAATCAGTACAGTACACGACTTGTCTTTTATAAAATATCCCCAATTTTTGAATTGGTCGCGCAAGTTATGGCATAAATTTGTCTGTCCTAGAAAAATTATCCAAAATAGCGATAAATTAATTGCTGTTTCCGAAAATACCTCTTTAGATTTACAAAACATCTATCATGTTTCAACAGATAAAATTATAGTATCGCCGCTCGGAGTAGACCGGAAGTTTAACAAAATAGCCAAGCAAGAATATTTACAGCAGATTAAAGAAAAATATCAATTAAAAAATGACTTTGTTCTTTTTGTGGGCACCAAAGAACCACGAAAAAATATTTTAGCAGTTTTAATGGCCTTTAAAAAAATAAATTTTGATTTAGATTTATTCATCCTGGGGCCTTCGGGATGGAAAGAAGGTCCTTGGCGAGATTATTATCAGCATTTACCCCCAGAGGTTAAAGAGCGAATAAAGATTTTAGATTATTGTCTAGAGAAAGATTTACCGGCTTTATATAATTTAGCCAAGGTTTTTATTTGGCCGTCTTTTTATGAAGGTTTTGGTTTGCCGGTTTTAGAGGCCCTGGCCTGTGGTTGTCCGGTTATAAGTTCTAACAATTCTTCCTTGCCAGAAGTTGTTAAAGAAAATGCTTTATTAATTGAGGCCTTTGATGTTCAAGATTTGTATTTGGCCTTAAAGCAATTATTGACCGATCAAGATCTTTATAATTTTTATAAAAGTAAAAGTTTTGATAAAGAATATTATAATAATTGGGACAGGGCAGCAGAGGAATTGCTAGAATTATTTAATAAATTAAAAATCCAAAGCTAATGGCTAACAGCTGATAGCCGAAAGCTAATTACATGAAAATAGTCATAGACGCTCGTTTTTTTGGAACTGGAACAGGAATTGGTCGTTATGTAGAGCAATTGATTTTAAATTTAGAGAAGATTGATTTAAGAAATAAGTATTTTATTTTAATTAATCAAAGAAATAAAGACAAATACCAGCCTAGTAATTTAAATTTTAAAAAAATTATAGTTAATATTCCTTGGTATGGACTGGCAGAGCAAATTAAAATTCCTTTAGTTTTAAATAAAATTAAACCGGATTTAGTTCATTTTCCGCATTTTAATGTACCATTTTTTTGTAAATATCCATTTGTTGTTTCTATTCATGATTTAATTTTAACCAAATATCCTAGTCAGCGAGCTACAACCCTATCGCCTTTAAAATATTTTTTAAAAAATTTATTATATAAGATTATTATTCGTCGAGCTGTTAAAGAATCTCAGACAGTTATTACCATGGCAAATTTCACCAAAGAGGAAATAGTTAGAGAATTTAAACTTGTAGAGACGCAAAGTGTTGCGTCTGTACAAAAGATTAAGGTTATTTATGAGGGCGTTACGAAATTAGAATATAATGACGCGGAAGTTGATTTTAAAAAACACCTTCGTTTGCCGATGGGCACGAGAATTAACAAAAAATTCGTTTTATATGTGGGTAATGCTTATCCACACAAAAATTTAGAATTTATGGTTAGGGCCTTTAAAAATTTTCAACAAGATTGTCAGCTGGTTCTAATCGGTCGAAAAGATTATTTTTACCAGCGCTTGGAAAAACTTATTCAAGATTTAAATTTAAACCAAAGAATAATTTTAACTGGCCATATAGCAGATGAAAAATTAGGAGCTTTTTACAGAAATACTCAGGCTTATATTTTTCCATCTCTTTGCGAGGGTTTTGGCCTGCCTCCCTTGGAGGCCCTGCAATTTGAAATTCCGGTTTTATCTAGTAATTTTTCTTGTTTGCCAGAAATTTTAGAAGATTCAGCTTTATATTTTGATCCTACAAACAAAGATGATTTTTTAAAGAAATTGAATCAGATTTTATGGGATGAAAATTTGAGAAATGAATTGATTAGTAATTCCAAAAAAATATTGCTAAAATATAATTGGCAGAAGACAGCAGAAAAAACTTTAAAAATTTATACAAGCCTTAAGCCTTAAGCCGTAGGAGACAAGCTATAAGATTTGAGTTATAAATTAACTTACGGCTTAGAGCTTACAACTTATGGCTATTTTATTTTGCTAAATCTTAAAAAAATTGTATAATAAATGATATGAGAAAAACTGTTCAGAAAAAGAAAAAACTTCCTAAAAAGAAAAGGAAGAAATCTTTGGTTAGAAAAACGACCTCAACTAAAAAGAAAAAAACTACTCGCAAAAGGGGCCGACCAAGAAAAAGCAAAGACACAACTAAAAATAAGAAGGTGTCAACTATTAATTTTGTTATAGAAAAAAAGGATGAATTTTTAATAGATTCTTCTGAAGATACGCCAGTAATCAATTTTCAGCCGGGTTTTTTAGTTAATAAAACCGACGTGGACGAATTTTTAAATGAAGTAGAAATTGATGATGAAAAGTCAATTTTAATTAAAAATTCTTCAAATACCCCTCAAACAGAATCTGTTTTGAATAATTCTTCTAGCAAAGAGAGAAAAAATGAACTAGACAAATTAATTCATGATGATTACGTATTTACAGAAAAGACCGTTAAGGATGCAACCTATAATTTAAAGTTAAAAGAAGATCAGGTTAAAATTAGCAAAACCAAAAGCATGCCCTTTAAATCTAAACATGTGGTTAATTTGAGAAATCGTAAACCAGCGGTGAGCAATAAGGAAAATTTGGAATTAAAATTTGACATGCCTCGAAAAAAAACCGTGTCTAATATTTCTTCTTTATACGTTAGAGAATTATTATATTTAAGTTCAAAAACAAAGTTTTTTAAATTAACTAACTTTTTTGGCGAGGGTTTTGTCAATTTTATACGTTATATTTTTAAAGGTATATTTTTAGTCCTGACTGCTTTAGTAAATTTTTTGTTTTCTATATTTTTAAGCATTAATAATTTAGGGAGAAAAATTATAAGATTTTTAACAGAAGATTTTGATAAAGTAAAAAATGAAGAGATCAAGGTTTTTCCAAGACATCAAAAATCAAAATTTTTATTTATATTTAGTCCAGCCCTTTTATTTAATAAAAACACTTTTAAAAATTCAACGAGAATTTTCAGTTTTGTAATTATTTGTTTCTTAATTATTTCATCAATTAAAGCTCTGTCAATGGTGAGCCAGGTTGATGCTAAGAAGGGTGAAGTTTTGGGTATTTCTGAAATGGCTTTTGGAGATTTTCAAAAAGGCCTGGAATCTATGGCCAATTCGGATTTTCAAAAGGCCCAGATAAATTTTTCAGAAGCTAATCAGAGATTTTTAGAAGCCGAGGCAATCGTTTCTCAATACAATAATTTATTTTTAGAAATTCTAAAATTAATACCCCCTGAAGGCAAAAAATTAGATAACGGTATTAAATTATTAAGCGCTGGGCGCCTTTTGTCAGAATCAGCTCAAGAAATGAGCGCAGTTTTAAAACAACAGGAAAAGGAAATACCAATAACTGATAAAATCAAATTAATATCCAATAATTTAATTCAGACCAGGGGTAGTATGGAAAAGGCCTCTGATTGTATTTCTGAAATTGATTTAAAAGACCTGCCAGAAGGCTATCAAGAAGATTTTAAAAAAATTAAAGAAAATTTTCCCATACTGATTAATGGTTTAAATAAATTAGATTCATTTTTTGAAGTTGTTTTAGATATATTGGGAGACAAGATACCGCGGAGATATTTATTAGTATTTCAAAATAATCACGAGCTAAGACCAACGGGTGGATTTGTAGGAAGCATGGCTTTAGTAGATGTTAGGAATGGAGAATTGGTTAATGTAGAAGTTCCAGAAGGAGGACCATATGATTTGCAAGCCGGTTTTCATGAAAATATTATTGCCCCCAGGCAGTTTTGGAGCATAAATCCAAATTTGAATTTTTGGGATACAAATTTATTTTTACATTTTCCATCTTCCGCTGAATTAATGTTAAAATATTATGAAAAATCAGGCGGTCCAACAGTTGATGGTTTGATTGCTGTTAATAGTAGTGTGATGGTGGAGTTTTTGAAAATTATTGGTCCGATTTATTTAGAAGATAGGGGCTTGGAAATAAATTCGGATAATTTTATGATTGAGGTACAAAAAATTGTGGAAATTACCGACAAAGGAGGCAAGCCTAAGGCCATCATAGGAGAATTATTTTCTGGGGTTTTAGATATTATATTTAAGGATAAAAGTTTAGATTATTTGTCTGCTTTAAGTATTTTTAATAATTCCCTTACATCCAAAGATATTCAAATGTATTTTACGAATTCAGCGCTTCAGGGAAGGGCTGATGCTTATGGCTGGAGCGGAGCCATGATTGATACTAGCAAGGATTATTTAGCAATTGTAAATACTAATATCGGTGGGAGCAAGACAGATGAATTTGTTGAGCAGAATATAGTTCATGACGTAGAATTTTTATCAAATGGAAAAATTATTGATACAGTTAAAATTGAGAGAACATATATTCCAAAGGCAGATAATTTTTTTAGTGAATATCAGAATAGAGATTATTTAGCAGTATATGTCCCCCAGGGCAGTAAATTATTAGAAGCTACTGGTTTTGAAGAAGAGCCAGAAGATGAATATATGAGCCCAGTTTTTGGATCTAAAGAAGATCAAGACATTTTAGAAATACAGGGCAGATACTTTATTGATGAAGTTTCGGGCACTAGAGTTCATGATGAATTTAATAAAACTGTTTTTAGTGGTTGGCAGTATTTACAGCCCGGAGAGCAAAAAGAAATTATTATTCGATATGAATTGCCCTTTACTTTAAATGTTAATAATGAAATATCTTTATTGGATAAGTTTTTTAAGATGGGGAAAAATATAAATACAGATGCTTATACTGTTTCTTATGATAAACAGTCGGGAATTATTTCAAAATTAGAAACAAATTATACTTGGTCAGAAGATTTGAATTTGATTTGGAGTAATTTAGAAAATGTTAATCAGAGCCATTTATTTAATAAAAATATTATTAATGGTTTAATATTAAAAAAATAAATTTATGGAGAGAAAATTTTCTATCAAAGAAGCTATTAATTTTGGCTGGGAAACTGTTAAAAATAATTTAAAATTTTTTCTACTTTTTAGTTTATTAGTTCTTATTTTTTCTTTTTTACCGGTCCTAGCAGATGAATTTGCCAAAAAGGCAAATACCAACACTATATATATGTTATGCAAAGTTTTATATTGGGTTTTTACACTTCTATCTGTTTTTGTTTCTTTGGGCGCCATTAAGATATCTTTAAAATTTGTAAATAAAGAAAAAGCTGAAATAGCAGATTTATTTTCTCAATATGATGTGTTTATAAATTATTTTGTGGGCACGATTATGTATTCAGTGGTTGTTTTTGTGGGCATTTTTCTCTTGATAATTCCAGGAATAATTTGGAGTATTAAATTTCGTTATTTTGGTTATTTAATAGTTGAAGAGAATTTAAAACCCCTAGAGGCCTTTAAAAAAAGTGCAAAAATTACCCAGGGTGTGAAATGGCAACTTTTAGAATTTAGTTTTGTTTTAATTTTAATATCTTTGTTGGGATTTATGGCTTTATTTGTCGGAAGTTTTATTACTATACCATTAGTGCTTTTGGCAGAAGTATTTGTTTATAAAAAATTAAAAGAAGAAATTCCCAGCACAAATCCTATAACTATTTAGTTTAAAATATGAAAGGCCTTTATTATTTAAAATAAGGGCTTTTTTTGTTTAAAAGCAGATGATATAATATTATTATTATGATTAAAAAATTATTAAGAAAATTAAACACTACTATTGTTGGCGGAGCAATTTTAATTAGTTTTTTTACCATATTTAGCAAGGCGCTTGGTTTGGTTAGGGATAGAATCTTGGCTTCTTTTTTCGGCGCTGGACAGGTTTTAGATTCTTATTTTGCTTCTTTTAGGATTCCAGATTTAATTTTTAATACTTTAGTATTGGGGGCCCTAGCCTCTGCTTTTGTGCCAGTTTTTACCAAGTTAAATCAAAAAGACAAATCCAGGGCTATTAAAGTTTCTAATTCAATTTTAAATATCATTAGCTTGGGATTGGCAATCATAGCTCTAATATTTATTATTAAGGCAGATTTTTTTGTGAGGATTTTATTTTCCGGTTTTAATGAATTCCAATTTAAACTCACTACTCAGCTGACTAGGATAATGTTGTTAAGTATTATTATTTTTGGCATTAGCAATGTCATGAGCAGTTTGTTGAATTCCTATAAATCCTATTTTAGTTATAGCATCGCCCCATTAATGTATAATATTGGAATTATTATCGGCATAATATTTTCTAGATTTTATGGTTTTATTTATTTAGCCTGGGGAGTTGTTTTAGGAGCTTTTTTACATTTAATTATTCAATTAATAGCAGTTTTAAAAATTGGGTGGAAATATCAGCCAATATTAGATTTTAAGGATAAATATGTTAAAAAGATATTTAAATTAATGATTCCTAGAACTTTTGGTTTGGCTGTTAATCAAATCAATCAATTGGTCATTACAATGATTGCCTCTGGTTTAGCCATAGGCAGTATTTCAGTTTTTTATTTTGGAATTAATTTACAATCAGTAGTAGTTAGTATTTTTGGCATAACAATAGCTATTGTTATTTTTCCAGTTTTATCAGAGAAAGCCGATGATCATAAGAAATTTATTCATTATTTAGTAAATAAAATAAAAAGAGTAATTTTCTTAGTTGTGCCCATTTCAGTTTTAATGATTTTATTAAGAGCCCAAATAGTGAGAGTTGTTTTAGGTACAGGAAGCTTTGATTGGCAAGATACTTATTATACTGCTCAAGTTTTGGGCTATTTTTCATTGTCTTTGGTTTTTCAATGCCTGATTCCTATTATTGCTAGAGCTTTTTATGCTTTAGAAGATACTAAAACCCCAGTCATTACTAGTGTGATTAGCCTTGTAATTAATATATGTTTAGCTTTAGTATTGAGTAAATCTATGGGCATTGAAGGCTTAGCTATTGCCTTTTCTGTTAGTAGTATTATTAATTTAAGTTTATTATTTATTATTTTAAATAAAAAGTTTTTTCATATGAAAAGATATGAGTGGAAAAGTTTTATTATTAAAGTTATTATTAGTTCTCTGGTAATGGGCGGAGTAGTATATATTGCAAGGTACCTTTTATCATTAGGAGTTAATATGAATACTTTTATTGGCATACTATTACAATTAACATTTTCTTTTTTATTGGGAGCCATTGTTTATTTTATGCTCAGTGTTATTATGAAGATTCCAGAATCAGATTTATTAAAAAAATACTATCATAAATTAGAAGTTTATTTATTAGGTAAGATTAATAATTCCCGCAAATTTTAATTTTATGTCTCTTATCCGTAATTTTTGCATCATTGCTCATATCGATCACGGTAAGTCAACTTTAGCTGACCGTTTTTTAGAATTAACTCATACTATATCTAATAGAGATATGAAAGAACAGGTCTTAGATACTATGGATTTGGAAAGAGAAAAGGGGATTACTATTAAATTACAGCCCGTTAGAATGAAATACAAACACTTTAATCAAGAATATATTTTAAATTTAATAGACACGCCAGGACATATGGATTTTTCTTATGAGGTCTCCCGTTCTATTGCTTGCGTTGAGGGCGCTTTATTAGTTGTTGACGCCAGCCAGGGAGTTCAGGCCCAGACCTTAGTTAATTTAAGATTTGCTCAAGAATATAATTTAAAAATAATTCCAGTTTTGAATAAAATTGATTTGGCAACTGCAGATATAAGTAAAGCCAAACATGAAATTATTAGTTTATTGAATTGTGACGAATCGGAAATTTTAGAAATTTCTGCTAAAACTGGCCAAGGAGTTGATAAATTATTAGATGAAATAATAAAAAAAATTCCCAGTCCTTTAATTAATACTGAAAATAGTCAGGCCTTAATTTTTGATTCTATTTATGATGAATATAGGGGCATTATTTCTTATGTTAGAGTTTTTGCCGGTAGTTTTAAAAGAGGGGATAAAATTAAATTTTTAGGCACAAAACGGGATAGTGAAATTCTAGAAGTTGGTTATCTAAAGATTAGCAGAGAAAAAAGTGCAGAAATAAAAAGTGGAGAAATTGGTTATATTATTAATAACGAAAAAGATCTGAATAGTGTTAGGGTGGGAGACACGATTGCTTTGAGTTCTCAAAAAAATGGCGCTTTGCCGGGATATAAAATAGTTAAACCCATGGTTTATGCTGGAGTATATTCCCGGGGAGGGGATAGGTATGAAGAATTAAGAGAGGCCGTAGAAAAATTAAAATTAAACGATTCATCTTTAGAAACAGAGCCGGAATCTTCTGCAATTTTTGGTTTTGGCTTTAGATGCGGTTTTCTGGGCCTTTTACATTTAGATATATTTTTACAAAGATTAAAAAGAGAATATGATTTGGATTTAGTGGTTACTATCCCTTCGGTAGCTTATCGCGCATATTTAAAGAAGGGGAGTATTAAAAAATATATGAAAAATAAGAAAATGGAGCTTTTCTCTGATTCTGGCCAGGATTATGTTATTTTAACTAAACCAGCGGAATATGATACTCAGTTTATTGAAAAAATGGAGGAGCCTATTGTAAAAATGAATATTGTAACTCCTGTGCAATATATGGGTCCGGTAATGAGTTTGTCTGAAAAAAGAAGAGGAAATTATTTAAATACTGAATATTTAGATAATAATTTAGTGGTTTTAAAATATGAAATTCCCTTAGCTCCCATTTTAGTGGATTTTTATGATAGTTTAAAAAGTGTTAGCCGGGGATATGCTTCTCTTAATTATGAATTTTTAAAATATCAACCGGTGGATTTAATTAGATTAGATATTTATATTGCCGAGGAATTAATTGAACCTTTGGCCAGCTTTGTTTATCAAGACGAGGCATTCAGTATTGGTAAGTCAATAGTTAGGAGATTAAAGGATAGGGTTCCCAAACAGCAATTTGTAGTTAAAATTCAAGCTGCAATTGGTTCTAAAATTATTGCTGCGGAGAGATTAAGCGCTTTACGTAAAGATGTCACGGCCAATCTTTATGGTGGAGATGTTAGTCGGAAGAAAAAATTGTTAGCTAAACAAAAAAAGGGCAAAAAAAGAATGCAGGCCTATGGAAGGGTTGCATTGCCCCAAGATGCCTATTTATCAGTTTTAAAGCGTGATTAATTAATTAGAAATTAGTTTTTCGAAATTCGAAATTAGTAATCGAAGATGGAAATTTGAGATTAGTTAACGACTTTCTATCTTCAATTTTCTATTATGATTTTCGAATTTAATTAACGAAACAAAGGCCACATTGTCCAAATCACCATGCTGATAGCTATAAAACTGGCTAAAATGGCCCAAATAATTTTAATAGTTTTTCTTTTCATATGTTTAATTTTAACAGATATTTAACAAAGAATGAAGAAGTGATTCAAATTGTTCATTCTTCTAAATTTATTTTATATTTAAAATTGTTTTTTTCTTTCTTAATTTTTTGTGGACCATTCTTTTTTATGTTTCCAATTTTAAGTTTAGGGGTGAGGGGAATTTCTTTGTCTTTATTAATTTTGTCTTTAGCTATAGTTTTAGCTTTTAAATCCCATTCCCATTGGTCTTATAATTGTATTTTACTTAGCAATCGAAAAATTTATAGATTTTATTATCAGGGCTTATTTAAAAAAACAGTGGAAGAATTTAATTTACAAAGCATTGATGAAATTTCTATTGAATATCATAATATATTTTTGCAAATGTTTAGGGTCGGAGATTTAATTATTTTTTTGAAAAACGATAAGTATATTGATTTAAATAATATTTATAATGCCAAGAAGACAAAAAATAAGATTTGGGAGATGAGTAGTTAAATATTTTTAAAATAAACGCGAGTCAATAATTCGCGTTTTTTGTGTTTTTTTATTATAATAAATGTATGACTAAAGGATCTAATGATTCATTCATTTTTAAATTACTTTTTTCTAAATTATTTTTTATAATACTTTTTATTATTGTAGTTTTTTTGTCCTTTAATATATATAAAGGATTAAAACAAAGGATGGATGTCAAAAAAGAAATTTCTAATTTAAGAATGGAGATAAATAATTTAGAAAAGCAAAATAATGGGCTAAGTGGTTTAATAGAATATTTTGCCACGGACGAGTATGTAGAATCGGCTTCTCGGGAAAAATTGGGTTATAAAAAATTGGGAGAAAAAATTGTTGTTTTAAGCGAGGAGGGCGATGATGGGGCCCTGGGTTTTTTAGAACAAGGAACAAATTTTACTGATCACGGACTTTCTAATGCAAACTTATGGTGGAATTATTTTTTCAATAAAAACTATGACTAAAATATTTACTAAAAAAAGAGCCATATTAATATTGATTTATTTGTTTTTGGCAGTGATTGTTTTTTGTGTTTTCGACATTTATTTTTTAAAGGGAAATACTTTTTTATCTAAGCAGACTAGTAAATTTATTCCTTATCCCGCCTTAGTAATTAATAATAAATTTATTACTTTAAATCAGTATAATGAATTTTTAGCAGATTATAAGAAATATTTTGAAAATTTTGATAATAATAATGCTGATTTGTTAGCCAAACAATCTATTTTGAGAAATCAATTATTAGAACAAATTTTACGGAAAATGGGTGGAGAGATTAATCCAGAGGAATTTCGTAATTTTACAGTCAGTTTTTATAAAGATAATAATATTAGTAATCCAGTTTTAGGAAAAGAAAAGTTTGATTATTATTTTTTAAAGCCCATTTTTGCTAAAAGAAAAATTTTAGAAAAACTCTCTGATGATAAATTGAATTTAGAAAATAAGAAAAAAATAGATGAAATATACGCAGACCTTGTAAAAAATCCAGAAAAATTTTCTGAGTACAAAGAACTCCACAAAGACACAAATTTAGATTTTAATGATCAGATTGGCTGGCTTTCTTATAATGATTTACCGGATTATTTGAAGGGTGGTATTTGGGGAATGGAATTGGGAGAGTTTACCCCTGTTATGAAAAGCATTTCGGGATATCATATATACAAATTAACTGGTAAGATAAAATATGATGACACTCCAAATTTTTATTATCAATTCAAACAAATATTTTTACCGATTTATCAGTTAGAAGATTACTTAAATAATTTTTTGAAAAATAGTAAAATATATTTATTAGTTGGCGACGAAAAAGAAGTAATTGATAATAATTAAATTAGGAATTTCAAAAGTTTGATTAATAGAACATTAATGCAGTAATAATATATAGTTAAGAATATATCGAAGTTATGCCGAGACCCACCTACGCCACCTCCTCCGCTAAAGCCTCGGAGGTCGAGAAGGCTTCCCCCTTCGCCCCTCGGCAAGCTCGGGACTACGGAGGATCTTCGACCCCTCGGCAAGCTCGGGGTCTGCGACAGTTGGTGCCCAACTTCGCAAAAAGCAATTAGATTTTTAAATAACCATTTAATAATATATAGTTAAGAATATATCGAAGTTATGCCGAGATAGCTCAGTTGGTAGAGCGGGGCTTTCGTAAAGCTCAGGCCATAGGTTCGAATCCTGTTCTCGGCTCCATAAACCACTCGCTTGTCATAAATTCTTCGCTCGGGTTTATGGCGCCGCCATTATAAATTAAGAATGGTTTATGTGGTGAACCGGAGGAACGACTGGTTCACTACTATACCCTCACTTTGTTCAGGCTTCGGATGGCAGGCCATTTATTAATTAAAAATTAGGATTATTTTTAAGACCAAATTAAAATATGATTAAAATAACCAATTTATCCAAATTTTATAAACCCAATGTCTGGGCTTTAAATAAGGTCTCTTTAAATATTAAATCAGGAGAATTTGTTTCTATTGTGGGACAAAGCGGAACCGGTAAAACCACCTTAGTTAAAATGATTATTGCTGATGAGAGCCCCACGGAAGGATTATTGGAAATAGGCGGTTGGGACATAACTAATATTAGATCTTATGAGATTCCTTATTTAAGGAGACAGATTGGGGTTGTTTTTCAGGATTATAAATTATTGCCTAAAAAAAATGTTTATGAAAATGTGGGTTTTGCTTTAGAAAGTTGTGGTGTTAAAAGAGAAAGAATTGAAAAAATAGTTCCCCAAATTTTAAAAATTGTTGGTTTACAGAATAAAATGGATAGATATCCATATCAATTATCCGGAGGAGAACAACAAAGAACAGCAATTGCCAGGTCTTTAGTTCATCAACCAAAACTTTTAATAGCTGATGAGCCTACAGGTAATTTGGATTCTATTAATTCTCGAGAAATAATTGATTTATTATTAAAAATTAATGATTTTGATACTACGGTAATTATGGTTAGCCATAATCGAGATATTATTAATAGTTTGAGTAAAAGAGTCGTTACTATGGATGATGGAAAGATTATTAGTGATCAAATCAAGGGGCGATACATTCTTTAAACGGTTAAACCGCTAAATTGTTAAATTGTTTTTGTCCGATTATTTAACAATTTAACCATTTAACAATTTAACCATTCAACAATTTAATTATGCTTACTTCATTTGTTAGGGTAATAAAATTTGCTTTTCAGGGGTTTTGGAGAAATATTTGGCTTTCCATAATAAATATTACTATTTTAGTTTTAACTTTATTTATTATAAATTTTTTGATTGGCTTTAATCTTTTGGCCGACAATGCTATTCAAGTGGTTAATGAGAAAGTTGATGTCGGTTTATATTTTCAACAAAATGTAAGTTCGGAAAAAATTACTGAAATAAAAAATAAAATTGCAGAGTCTTATTATATAAAAGACGTAATTTATGTTTCTTCTGAGGATGCCCTAAGTGACTTTGAAGAAAGACATGCTTCAGATGAGGATATTATTAGTGCTTTGAATGAATTAAAGAATGATGATGGGCAAATTTTTTCTGCTAGTTTAAAAATTAAAGCCAAGGATATGGCCATGTATGATGATATTTTAGATGAATTGAAAAATAGTCAATATCGGGATTTATTTGAGATAGATGAAATGGAATTTCAGGATTATTCTCGAATGACCAATCGTTTATATGATATATCTAACAGAGTGAAGCTTATTGGCTATGTTATTTCTTTGATTTTTATCATGATTGCTTTGATGATGGTTTATAATACTATTAAAATAGCTACATATACCCACAGAGAAGAGATTGGTATTATGAAATTAGTGGGGGCTACTGATAATTTTATTAAAATTCCATTTTTGGTGGAAATTCTTATGTATAATTTAATAGCTTTGATTGTAGTCGTAATTTTATTTTATACTTTTCTTTCTATTGTCAGCCCATTTATTAATAAATTATTTACAGATTATCCTTTTGATATTATTGCTTATTTTAATCATAATTTTATTTTGATTTTCTTGGGTCAATTTATTATTATGGCCCTATTTTCAGTAATTAGCAGTTCAATAGCAATTAAAAAATTCATCAAGGTTTAAAAACAGAGATTTGTTTTGATAACAAAACAAATTTTTGTAAAAATAAAAAGCCCCCTCATTTTTCAAAAAGTGGAGGGGCTTTTGTATAGTAAAATAGAATTTACTTTTTTGATTTTTTTAATGGCTCAACAGACACAAAACATCTTAATTTTAAGTTGCCGTCAAAAGCCCTTTTTTTTCTTTTGGAAAATTTGACAGTACCAGCTATCTTAGAGAGGAGAGTATCATCATTTCCTCTTTTAACATTATCTCCAGGATGATATTTTGTTCCTCTTTGTCTGATAATAACCTGTCCAGCATTAACTTTTTGTTTATTTTGAATTTTTATTCCCAATCTTTGGGCTTGAGAATCGCGTCCCAGCGAAGTAGATCCGCCAGCCTTTTTATGTGCCATAAGGTTAGTTTAAAGTATAAGGTTTATGAATAAAAGTATAACAAAAATAGCTATATTGTCAAATATTATGCTTTGACGAGCTAGATTTTAAATGCTATTATTTAATCACGTAAAATGAGTTTTTGCATTTTTTTTGCGTTAAATAAATAATTCAAAGCGCAAAATTAAAAGCACAAAATTGAAAATTAATAAAATATATGTATTCAAAAAAAGTTATTGAACATTTTAAAAATCCTAAAAATTCTGGGCAAATTAAAAATGCTGATGCCATCGGGCAGGTTGGCAATCCTGTCTGTGGTGATGTGATGAAGATTTATCTGAAAGTAGATGAAAATTCTTCAAATTTAAAAAAATCTAAAATTAAAGATATTAAATTTGAAACTTTAGGTTGCGCGGCGGCCATTGCTTGTTCTTCAGTGGTGACTGAAAATGCCAAGGGAAAAACATTTGATTCAGCTTTGAAAATAAATAAAGATTTAATTTTAAAAAAATTGGGCGGTTTGCCATTGCCCAAGATTCATTGTTCAATGTTGGCCATACAAGGATTAAAAAAGGCTATTGATGAGTATTTAAAGATTAAATAATTATCTATTTTTATTAAAGTTTTAATAAATAAATAAATTATGAATTGAGTGATTTTAAAAATCGTAAATAGTAACTCGTAACTTGTAACTAATTGTTGATTGCAGATTACAAATTACAAGTTACTGCTTACTAATTTAATAAATATGGATAAAAAAATAGAACAAAAATTAGATAAAATTAGGAAAGTTTTGCAAGCGGACGGAGGAGATCTCAAAGTAAAATCTTATAATGAAAAAAAGAAAATTTTGAAGGTAGAATTATTGGGTATGTGCCAGGGCTGTCCCATGGCAGAAATAACCGTAAAAGGTTTTATTGAAAAAGAATTGCAAAAAGATATTCCTAAAATTAAAGTAGAAAGCATTTAATCAGTTATAAGTTATAAGCTATAAGCCATAAGCTAATTCTTGAGAGCTGATGGCTGAAAGCTAATAGCTAATTATATATATGAAAAAGATATATTTTGACAATGCCGCTACTACGCCGGTAGATAAAAGAGTACTAAAGGAAATGCTTCCTTATTTTAGTGATGATTTTGGCAACGCTTCTTCTATTCATAGTTTTGGGCAAAAAGCCGGAGCCGCAATTTTAAAAGCCAAGGACATTATTGCTCAATTTTTAGATTCTCAGCCTGAAGAAATAATTTTTACTTCCGGAGCCACTGAAAGCAATAATACAGTTTTAAAGGGCTTATTTAGTGATTATAAAGGACACTTGATTATAAGTGCCATAGAACATCCTTGTGTTTTAGAAACAGCTAAATTTTTAGAATCCAAAGGAGTGGAAGTTAATTTTATCAAGCCAGAAAAAAATGGAATCATTGATTATAGAAAAGTTTTAAAAGCAATTAAAAAAAATACTCGTTTAATTTCTATTATGTATGCTAATAATGAAATTGGCACCATACAGCCAATTGGTAAAATCGGTAAAAAATTGAAAGAAATTAATCAACACAGAAAAAATAAAATATTATTTCATAGTGATGCTGTGCAGGCGGCTTATTTTCTACCGATGAGCATTAAAAGACTAAGAGTCGATTTTCTTTCCCTTTCTGGCCATAAAATATATGGGCCGAAGGGTGTGGGGGTTTTATATGTTAAAAAAGAAATTAAAATAACTCCTTTAATGCACGGCGGTCATCAGGAAAATAGTTTGCGAGCTGGCACTTATAACGTTCCGGGCATAATTGGTTTGGGTAAGGCCGTTAGTTTATTAAGTGGTTTGGCACATCAGAAGTCTATTGATAAAATTAAAAAATTAAGAGATAGTTTAATCCAAGAAGTTTTAAAAATTAAAGGAGCTTCTTTAAATGGAGATTTGGATACTCGTCTTCCCAATAATGCTAATTTTTTATTTAAAAATGTTGAGGGCGAGAGTTTATTATTAAGATTGGATATGGCTGGCATAGCCTGTTCCACCGGTTCGGCTTGTGCGTCTGGTTCTTTGAAGCCCTCATATGTTCTTTTATCAATGGGAGTTAAACAGGAGGACGCGCACGGTTCTTTAAGAGTAAGTATTGGCCGAGATAATACCCAGCAAGACGTTGATAGGTTTGTGCGGGTTTTAAAAAAAGAAATTAAAAAGTTAAGAAAATTTTCACCTTTTAAATAAGATATGTTTTTAAATAAGTTTAAAATTTTTTTTAATCAAAAAATTATATATTGGGGTTTTTTAATGACCCTAGTTTTAAATATTTATATTTGGTATTTAATTTATAAATTTATTGATTTTAGTAGAGAGTTTCATGTTCTCCATTATAATTCTTATTTTGGCATAGATTTATTAGCTTCGCCTTTAAAATTGTTAAATATACCCTTTATTGGAATTGTAATTTTAGTATTAAATTTGATTTTGGCTTATGTTTTTTTTATTTTTAAACCAGGGTTTAAAATTTTGTCCTATTTTTTAGTTTTAGTTAGTTTCTTTATAAATTTAGAATTAATTATTTATTTACTTGGTATTATTGCCATGGAATATTAAATCAATGTTTAATCTTTTAATAATAAAAATTTTAATTTTGACTACCCTTTCAACTGTAGTAGCCTTTTTAATAACGCCTATAATCACTCATTTTCTTTATAAATATAAATTTGGGAAACAGATTAGAAGTGAAGATAAGGCGCCAATATTTTTTAGATTACATAAGAAAAAAGAAGGCACTCCTACAATGGGGGGAGTGATTATTTGGATAACAGTTCTTGTGGTCATGTTTTTATCTTATTTGCTTTATCTAATTTTTCCTGAGAGCGGGGTGGCTCTTTTAAATTTTTTCTCTCGTTCCCAAACTTTACTGCCGCTGGGGGCTTTATTAGCCACTGCCATAGTTGGGCTTGTAGATGATTATTTGGGGGTGAGAAAAATAGGCAAAAATGGAGGTGGCTTAGGTATGAAACAAAAACTTTTAATATATTTTTCTATTGCTTTAATAGGGGCAATATGGTTTTATTTCAGATTAGATTGGGATATTTTGCATATTCCTTTTGTGGGCAATTTCGAAATCGGATGGTGGATAATCCCAATTTTTACTTTTGTAGTGGCAGCTACTTCTTTTAGTGTTAATGAAGCCGATGGTTTAGACGGCTTGGCCGGGGGATTATTATTGATATGTTTTGGGGCTTTTGCGGTGATATGTTTTTTACAGGGCAAATATGATTTAGCTACCTTTTGTTGTGTAATTGTGGGGGCTTTAATTAGTTTTTTATGGTTTAATATTCCGCCGGCTAGATTTTTTATGGGAGACACTGGTTCTATGAGTTTAGGAATTACTTTGGGAATAATTGCCATGTTAACCAATACTTTAATTTATCTTCCTTTAATAGCATCAATATTTATTTTAGAATCCTGTTCAGTAATAATCCAAATGCTTTCTAAGAAATTCAGAAAAGGTAAAAAGATTTTTATTTCTACTCCGCTCCATCATCATTTTGAAGCTATTGGTTGGCCAGAATCAAAAATTGTAATGAGATTTTGGCTTTTATCAGGAATTTTAACTGTTTTTAGTTTAATCATTTATTTATTTGATAAGGGGATTTAAATAATTGTTAATAGATTAATTGTTTATTTGACTTTTAACTTGAAACTTTTAACTTTTAACTAATTTATATGAATTTTAAAAATAAAAAAGTTTTAATAATGGGCCTGGGTTTAATTGGCAAGGGGTTAAAAGACGCTTTGTTTTTTTACGAACAAGGGGCACAAGTAACAGTTACTGATTTAAAAACAGCAGAGCAATTGAAAAATTCCGTACAGAAATTAAAAAAGTATCCAGATATTAAATTACATTTAGGCGGCCATAAAGAATCTGATTTCATTGACAATGATATTATTATTAGAAATCCAGCTGTTCCTCAAGATTCTAAATTTTTAGACATAGCCAAAAAAAACAATCGGAAAATTTTTATGGAAGACGCTTTAGCTGTTTTTTTGAGCAAATGCAATATAATAGGCATTACTGGAACTAGGGGCAAAACCACCACCTCAACTCTAATTTATGAAATTTTAAGAAAAGCCGGATTAGATGTTTATTTGGCTGGTAATATTCGCGCTACAGCCAGCCTACCTCTAATTTTTAAATTAAAAAAAGAATCTTATTTAATTTTAGAATTATCTAGTTGGCAATTGCAGGGTTTTGCAGATTTCAAAATTTCTCCCAACTATGCCCTAATTTTAAATATTTATTCTGACCACTTAAATAGATATAATTCTTTTGATGAATATGTTAATGATAAAAAAAATATATATAGATTTCAAAAAAAAGATGACTATTTATTTTTAAATCAGGATTTAAATAAAAGATATCTTCAGGAATTTAAAAATGAGGCCAGAAGTCAAATTGTTTCTTTCTCTAAAAATAATGTTAAAGATTATAAAAATAATTTATTAGGAGAGCATAATTTAGAAAATATATCCGCAGCCCGCAGTTTGGCATTAAGTTTAGGAGTAAACGAAAATATTATTAGATCTAGTGTAGAAAATTTTCAGCCGATTGAATTTCGTTTACAAAAAATTAGAGAATTTAAAGGTATTAGTTTTATTAATGATAGCGCCAGCACTGCTCCTATTGCTGGAATTAAGGCCCTGGATTCTATTCAGGGCAATATTCTTTTAATAGCCGGCGGAGCTTGCAAAAATCTTCCTTTAAAAGATTGGGCAGATAAAATTTCTCAAAAATGCCAAAGAGTTGCCTTATTGAAAGGAGAAGATACAAATAAATTAAAATCCTTGATTCATAATCAGGATATTATTGAGGGGGTTTTTGAGGATTTAGAATCTGCTGTGCGGGCACTTTATAAAAAATCTAGACCAGGGGATATTATTTTATTATCACCCGGGTCGGCCAGTTTTAATATGTTTGATAATGAATTTGACAGAGGACAAAAGTTTAATCAAATAGTAAAAAAAATAAAATGAAAAGGAGAGCAATTCGACAATCTTTTTGGAAAAATATTTTTTATTCAGGCGGAGATGCCCATGCCCCGGATTATGTTTTAATTTTTCTAACCATATTTTTGGTCTTATTTGGTTTATTAATGCTCTTGTCGGCTAGCTCAGTCTTATCTTATGAAAAATTTCAGAACACATATCATTTTTTTACTCATCAATTAATTTTTGGATTAATTCCGGGTGTCTTATTATTTTATCTTTGTTCAAAAATAGATTTTAGAGTATGGAAAAAATTTGCTTTTTTCCTGCTTTTGATTTCTGTTTTCTTATTAATTATAGTTTTAATTCCGGGGATTGGCGCCCACTATAATAAAGCTCGCAGTTGGATAAATATATTTGGTTTTTCTTTACAGCCATCAGAAATTGTAAAATTGACCTTTTTAATATATTTAGCTTCTTGGTTAGACGATAAGGGGTTGAAAAAAATTAAGGATTTTCATTATGGATTAATGCCCTTTGTAATTTTAATTAGTGTTATAATAATTTTAATGCTTTTACAGCCAGATTTGGGGACATTAAGTATTATATTTTTAATTTCTTTAATTAGTTTTTATGTGGGGGGCGGACATGTAAAACATATTTTGATGATTATGGGCGGGGCAGGAATTTTCTTTTTAGCGGCTATTAAATTTACCTCTTATCGTATGGCTAGATTTGCTGCTTTTTTTAATCCCGGAGCAGATCCTCAGGGGGCTGGCTATCATTTAAATCAGGCCTTAATTGCCGTGGGTTCTGGGGGATTATTTGGTATGGGCCTGGGACATTCTCGGCAAAAATATGGTTATTTACCAGAAGTAGCCGGAGATTCTATTTTTCCAATTATGGCTGAAGAATTGGGCTTTTTTATTTCTGTAATTTATATTGTTTTAATTTTTATTTTGATTTATCGGGGTTTTATGATAGCTAAGAATTCTAAGACCTATTATGGTCGTATATTGGCCATTGGCATAAGTTCCTGGATTGGTTTTCAAAGCTTTTTAAATATTGGGTCTATGCTTGGTTTAGTGCCCATGACAGGCATTCCATTGCCATTTATTTCTTATGGTGGTACGGCCATGATAATGACCCTGGCAGCCATGGGAATTTTAGTTAATATATCGAGGTATACTAGGAATTAGTTAGTGGGTTGTAGTTTGTAGAAATTAGAACCCAATTCATAATACATAATACTTAATACATAGTTCTATGAAAATATTATTTAGCGGAGGCGGAACTTTGGGTTCGGTAACTCCATTAATAGCCATTATAGATTATATTAAAGAACATTATCCTAAAGATGAGATATTTTGGGTAAGCACTAAGGATGGTATAGAAAAAAAATTTTTTCAGGATGCAAATATTAAATTTTACTCTATTCATTCTGCTAAACTTCGTCGCTATTTTAGCTTGCAAAATTTTGTTGATATTTTTAAATTTATTTGGTCCTTATTTGAAGCGTCCAAAATTTTAGATGAAGTTCAGCCGGATATTTTATTTAGTGCTGGGGCCTATGTTAGTGTCCCTTTGGTTATTATGGGTAAATTAAAGGGTAAAAAAATAATTATTCATCAACAAGATGTAAAAGTTGGTTTGGCCAATAAAATAATGAGCCGTTTGGCTGATAAAATAACAGTTAGTTTTCCTGAATCTAAATATAAATTTAAGCGTAAAGTTAAGCTAACTGGCAATCCTTGTAGGTTTCATGGTTATATAAAACCGAGCAATAAGAATAGAATTTTAAATAAGTATAATTTAAAAGAAAATAAGGCCATTCTTCTGATTTTGGGCGGTAGTTCTGGTTCGCAAAGATTAAATCAAGCCATTTATAATAATATTTCGGATTTAACAGGCAAGTTTCAGGTTTTACATGTTTTGGGAATTAAAAAGGGTAAAAAAATAAAGTCCAGGGACTATCATCAATATAATTTTTTGCAGGACAAGGTTTTCGATTTTATGTACTTGGCCGACATGGTAGTCTCTAGGGCTGGTTTAGCCACCTTAACGGAATTATCTTTTTTAAAAAAATGTGTGATTTTGGTACCTTTAAAAGGACATCAAGAAATTAATGCTGGATATTTTTATGAACATAAAGCAGTAGAGGTTTCTCATCCAGATGATTTAGTAGAAAATATTTTTAAATTATCTAAAGACAAGGCCAAAATAAAAACTTTGCGAGAAAATATTAGCAAGATATTGCCCGCTCAAGGAACAAAAAATGTCGTGCAGGAGATTTATAAGTTAGTAAGAAATCGAAAATAGTTGCTCGAAATTAGAAAATAGTAATAGATATTCGAAAATAGAAAATGGTGACTGAATTTCTAATTTCTATTTTCTATTACGAATCTCGATTTTCTAAAAACTAGTTTCTAAAACTATGCATTTAAACAAAATAAAAAAAGTTTATCTCATAGGAATTGGCGGGATCGGGGTTTCGGCCCTAGCCAAGTATTTTTTAGAATCTGGTAGAAAAGTTGCCGGCGCAGACCTAGTTCAGTCTGATATTACAAAGGAGTTAGAAAAAAAAGGCGTTTCGGTTTTTTATAAGCACGATAGAGATAATATTGATGAAAGTTTTGACTTGATAATATATTCATCAGCAGTTCCGAAAAATAATCCGGAATTTAAAAAAGCTCGAAGTTTAAATATTCAAACTTATTCTTATTTTGATTTTTTAGGGGAGCTTTCCCAAAAGTATAAAACAATTGTTGTTACTGGAACGCACGGTAAGTCAAGCACTACTTCTTTAATTGCCATGATGATGATTAAAGCCGGCTTAGATCCCACAGTTTTTGTTGGCACTAGCATTAAAAATTTGAATAGCAATTTTAGATTAGGCCAGGGCCAATATTTAGTAGTAGAAGGCTGTGAGTATCAAGCCAATATGTTAAAATTAAATCCATATTTAATTGGCCTGCCAGCCATTGATGCTGATCATTTAGATTTTTATAAAGATTTAAAGGATATTAAAAATCATTTTCAGCAATTTATAAATAAGTTAGAAAATAGAGATAATTTAGTTTATAATGGAGCTGACCAAAATATAATTGGCCTTCAGAAGTCGTCAGAAGCCCTTTCCGTGGGTTTAAATTCGCAGTTTGATATTTATGCTCAAGATATAAAAAAAGTTGATGATGGTCAAAATTTTAGCTTATATTTTCAGAATGAAAACTTAGTTAATATTCAAACCAATTTGCCGGGTGATTATAATATTTTAAATATTTTAATTGCCAGTGGCTTGGCTTTAAAATTAGGAATAAAGCCAGAAATAATTAGCCAAACTATAAAAGAATTCAAAGGTTTATGGAGAAGATTTGAAATAATGGGGGAGTGGAATACTAATTTAATTATTTCTGATTATGCTCATCATCCAGCAGAATTAAAGGCCTTATTAAAAGGAGCGCGGGAATTTTATCCTCAAAAGAAAATAGTGGCAGTTTTCCAGCCCCATCAAGAAGATAGAACACAAAAATTATTTAATGATTTTTTAGATAGTTTTCAAAATGCCGACGAGGTGATTTTATATCCAATTTATGAAGTAGCTGGTCGCAGAAGTAAGTCCGCTAAAACTTCTGAAGATTTAGCTCAAGCGATTAATAAAAAAGCAGGGCAAAATATTTATTATTTAGATTCTTATCAAAAAATTAAAGCTCAGTTAGAAAATTATCAAGACGCCGTTATTTTAATTATTGGAGCAGGGGATATTGATAATTTTGCGAGACATTATCTTTTTCTCCCTCACCCGTCATAAATTTTTCGCTTTGCTCAAATTTATGCCACCCTCTCCCTTACCCCTCCGTCCTGCGGACACCTCCCCTTAGTAAGGGGAGGAAGGGAGAGGGAAAACGAACGAAGTGAGTTGGGGTGAGGGTAAAAACAAGCAAAGAAAAAAGACCCATTGGATTATGAGTCTCTTTTAATTAAGGTCAAAGCTTAGCTTCGGGTACCCGAAGCTAAGCTTTGGATTAAACGGAAATCAAGCAAAGAAAAAACCCGGTGCTTACAATTAAGCAAGTTCCGGGTTTAAATTTGTACCTAACCCTGGGTGGGGTTAGGGTTTTTTGCTCTCTTCGTAGGTTTTTATCACCTTTCCCTTTGAGCATTGGGAAGGGGGTGATAGTTTTATTAGGTTTTAAGACTTATTTTATTTAGATATTGGATAATATGGCCTTTTATGATAGTGCCACCATCCATACTTTTCATGGTGGGCTGTGGGGTTACAGCTATCTAAACATAACTGTAATTTATTTTCCAGATGTTTATATTCTTTATCAATGATGGTTATTTTTTTCCCATCATATTCAAAATCAACATTGAACGATGATCCACCATAAATTTTGTCCATTTCTTGATAAATGGACATAAATGAATGAAAGATTCTTTCCATATGCCATTCCCTTTCTTCACTTTCTTCTTTCGAAGAAAGACTATTATCTGGTTTTTCGTCTTCCAGATAAATATAGGGGCCTTTGTTCGCGAGATTATTAATCCCGCTGTTAAATATCCCTTTCAACATTTTTTTTAATTTTTTCATTTTTTCTCCTAAACTTTGTTCTAGTGTTTTATAACAAATTTTTGTGCAGGATTTCTACACAAATAATTTGTCTCACACTAGAAATTTTTTTATCATCTTTCTTAAAAAGACATTTTTATCTACTTAGGAAAGATGATAATTTTTTTCAAAGAACTTCATTAACATAGAAAATAGTAGAGGAGATTTAAAGCCGCCGTTATAGATCATATTTGCGGTAATCTCCCGTACTATTCTCAATATTAATATGCGATGCCAATATACGAATTTTTACTAATAATACTAATAAATTATACTAATGATACTAATTTTTACTTAACATATAAGCATAGCATATTATTAGAATTGTGTCAACCCCGTTAAACAATTTTATCCTCATTTGAGGATAAAATTAAGATTTAGGTTTTAATATTTTATAATAAAAGATAATATGTTGATAACAAAAATATATAAAAGATTGATTAGATATTTTAGTTTTTAAATCTTGTTTAACGGGGTCAACCCTATTAAATTATTTTTGCAAAATATCATTTAACAGGGTAAAGTGTTTATTTAAATTTAATTTATTGTTATACTGGAATAGTTGTGGTTTTTCTTTTTTGTCATCCTGAATTCATTTCAGGATTTAAAAGCAAGTTATTGTAAAAAGTAAAGATTCTGAAACTAGTTCAGAATGACAAGTGGAGTTGTAAATACTTTAGACAAAAAAGAAAGGATAATTAAATTTATTTTATGGATAAAATTTTAGAAAAATTTTCAAACATAAAGACAGATTATAGTTTAGCTCCTTTAACGACTTTTAAAATTGGGGGGCCGGCTAAATATTTTTTAGAAACAGATGATGAAAATTATTTACAAAGGGTGATAAAATTTTGTGCTCAAAATGATATTAATTTTAAAGTTATTGGCGGAGGCAGTAATTTATTGATTAGCGACCGTGGATATAATGGCTTGGTCATTAAATTTATTAATCAAGAGATAAATTGCCAAGATAATGTTTTTATTTTAGGTGCCGGAATAATATTAATGAATTTTGTAAATTTTTCTTTAGAAAAGGGTTTTGCGGGTCAAGAATTTTTAGCTGGCATTCCGGGAACTATTGGCGGGGCAATCTATGGCAATGCCGGTGCTTATGGTCAAGACATGGGAACCATTATTGAATCAGTTAAAGTTTTAAATAATAATTATGAGTTTGAATCTTTAAAAAAATCTCAATGTCATTTTCAATATCGCAAAAGTATTTTTAGCAATAATCATAATATCATTTTAAGCGCTAAGTTGGTTTTGGCTCAGGGCGATATTCAAGCCAGTCAAGAATTAGTTCAACAAAGGATTATTAATAGAGCTCAGGGCCATCCTTTAAATATGCCTAATGCTGGTTCTTGGTTTAAAAATATTGATTTAAAAAATGAGATTAAAGAAAAAATAAAAGAAATGAATTTAGCTACTGAAGAGGAAATGTCTCGCTTTGAGAAATATCAAAAAGTACCAGCTGCTTTTTTAATTGAAAAAGCAGGTTTAAAGGGGCATCAATTGGGCGGGGCACAAATGTCGGAAAAGCATGCTAATTTTTTAGTAAACAAAAAAAACGCTACCGCCAAAGACATTGTTAAACTGTCAGATTATATAAAAGAAAAGATTAAGGAAAAATATGGAGTTGAATTAACCGAAGAAGTACAGTATGTAGGATTTTAAAGCTGCGAGATTTAAGATTAAAGATTTAAGTTTTAGGGTTTTAGGAAAAGAAAAACCCGTCAAATTAGAACTGACGGGTATTTTTGTTTGGAAAATTTTTTAATGATCAATAAAAAGAGGACTCAGGGGCATATCCATATGCAACCTAGTAATACATTCAGCAATATATGGCGCAGGATCGAGGATAGTGACTTTTTTTGATAGAGATTTTTTTTCAATAGGAATGGTGTCTACTACTATAATTTCATCAATGGGAGCTTGATTAATTCTCGACATAGTCTTCTGAGTAAAATCAGGATGAACTGCGGCCGCAATGATTTTTTTCGCGCCGGCTTTTTTAACAATTTGAGAAGCTGTTTTTAGGGTATTAAAGCCCTGGATCATGTCATCAAAGAAAAAAACTATTTTTCCTTGGACATCGCCCAGAACCCTGCTTTTTTCAATATCTATTTTTTTGGTTTTTGGGTCCCGATATTTTGTTACTACACAAATATCACTATTCAAATTTAATAGATCTGATATAAAGCTGGCCCTTTTCACTGATCCTTCATCAGGGCTTCCAATGGCAAAGTTTTGTATTTCTCTAGCTTGAAAATTTTCTATTAAGAGCTTCATTAAGTAGACCCTGTCTACAGGAATATCAAAGAAACATTCAGTGGCAGAATTATGAATATCAAAAAGTAATATTCTATCCAAACCAGATTGACTTATGCGGCGAGCAACCACCTTGAAGCTTCTTGATTCACGGGGTTTAGTTTTTCTATCTTGTTTAGCATAGGCAATCCAAGGAAAGATTCCACTAATTCTTTTAGCAGAATCTTTGACGCAATCCACAATAAATTCCATTTCTTCTATGGTGCTGAAATTATATTTACAATGTAAGCTTTGTAAAAAAAATAGGTCGCTACCTCTGACATTTTCCTTGACGCGATTTTTTAGTTCACCGTTGTTAAAACTACCTGTATCAATTTTAACTAATTTTACATTGAGAAGACGTGCAACTCTTTGAGCTAATTCAACATGAGAACGCCCAGTTAATATTTTTAACTCACCATTCATTTTGTTATCCTCCATGATTTTTTTATCCGCTCACCCTTTTTAAAAGGTGGGTGGGTTTGTTTTTATATCTTTAACTTAAACTATTCTGAATATTTGTCAATTAAAATCAACCCCGGTGGTTGGTGACGATGGGGGTCAATTATTTGAACTTCTGAAAATTTATGATAGTATTAGATAAGTAGTTAAGCTAAAATTTATAAATTTTAAACTAAATTTATGAATCCCGTTAGATAGTTTAGACTAAGGGTAAATTCTAACGGTGATTTGGTAAAAAAATTTATTAAAATAAATAAAAATAATAAGTAATATCTAACGGGATGAATATTCAATTTTATTCTAAAAATATCGAGTTAAATACTCAAATTAAAAGTTACGTTCAGGAAAAAATAGGCGGATTGGAAAAGTATGATTCTCAAATTATTGATTGCCGAATAGATTTATCTAAAAATATTCATCATAAAAAAGGAGATGTTTATAGAGTAGAAGTTAATATAAAATTAGCCCATAATAAAAAATTAATCAGAGCTGTTGTTATGGCAGAAAATTTAATGTCAGGCATAGACCAAGTTAAAGATAAATTGCAAAGACAGATTACTAAAACTAAAGATAAAATAAAAAATCGATAACGATTTTTTCGAATTATTAATTTTGAATGACGAATTTTGATTGAATGTTTAATTTCGAATTTTAAATTCAATCGAAATTAGAAATTCACAATTTAAAATTTAAACCATGGGTTTATTTTCAAAATTAGTCGGGGATCCAAATAAAAAATATTTAAAGTCCTTAGAACCAATTATTGAACAAATTAATTCTTTAGAGTCCAAACTTGAAAAATTAACTCAAGAAGAATTAAGGCAAAAAACTAAAAAGTTTCAAGAGGATCTTAAAAATGAAAAAACAAATCTGGATGAAATATTACCAGTGGCCTTTGCTATGGTTAGAGAAGCCGCCAAAAGGACATTGAAACAAAGACATTATGACGTGCAAATATTGGCAGGCATTGTATTATATCAAGGTCGTATAGCTGAAATGAAAACAGGAGAGGGAAAGACCTTGGCTTCTACATTGCCCATGTATCTTAATGCCCTGACTGGCCGGGGAGTTCATTTAATTACGGTTAATGATTATCTGTCAAAAAGAGATTGTGTATGGATGGGGCAAATTTATAATTATTTGGGCTTAAGTGTGGGGGCCATTGAACACGAGGCCTCTTATTTATATGACGATTCTCAAAACAAAGAAAAAGAAGGTCAGGTTAAAAATATTGGTATTGAAGAAGATTATTTAAGGCCGGTTTCTAGAAAAGAAGCATATGCAGCAGACATTACTTATGGAACTAATAATGAATTTGGTTTTGATTATTTGCGCGATAATATGCAAGGCTCTCTAGAGTCGCTAAGTCAAAGAGGATTTCATTATTGCATTATTGATGAAGTTGATTCTGTTTTAATTGATGAAGCCCGAACACCTTTAATTATTAGTTCTCCAGATGTAGAATCTACTGATAAGTATAGAATTTTTTCTCAAGTAGTAAAAAGTTTACAAGAAAATAAGGATTATAATATTGACGAAAAAATGCGTTCAGTTACTTTTACAGAAGAGGGGCAAAATGTTATTGCTCAAAAATTAAATGAAGATCCCTGGGCTAAGGCAGATTTTAATACCATTTTTCATTTAGAGGCCTCTTTAAAAGCCGACCTTTTATTTAAAAAAGATAAGGATTATATTGTCAAAGAAGGAGAGGTTATTATTGTAGATGAATTTACTGGCCGTTTAATGCCCGGTCGAAGATATTCAGAAGGAATACACCAGGCCATTGAAGCCAAAGAAAGAGTGAATGTTCAAAGGGAGAGTTTGACTTTGGCCACGGTTACTTTTCAGAATTATTTTAGAATGTATGATAAATTATCTGGGATGACAGGCACGGCTTCTACCGAGGCTGAAGAATTTGCTAAAATTTATAGTTTAGAGGTCAATATTATTCCTACTAATAAGCCAGTAATTAGAAAGGACTTAAATGATAAAATTTACAAAGCCGAAGAGGGTAAATTTAAAGCTATTATAGAAGATGTGAAGGGAAGAAATGAAAGGGGACAGCCGGTTTTAATTGGTACTATATCTATTGAGAAAAATGAAATTTTAGGGGAGTTATTAAGAAGGGAGGGCATTTCTTGCAATCTTTTAAATGCCAAACAGCACGAAAAAGAAGCAGAAATTATTGCTCAAGCTGGTAAATTGGGAGCAGTAACTGTAGCTACTAATATGGCCGGTCGAGGAGTAGATATTATTTTAGGGGGCCACCCTTTTAATAAAGAAGAATATGAAAAAGTTAAATTAACTGGCGGTTTGCATGTTTTAGGAACAGGAAGGCATGAATCTCGAAGAATTGACAATCAATTAAGGGGTCGTTCTGGTCGACAAGGTGATCCGGGCTCTTCCCAATTTTATATTTCTATGGAAGATGATTTAATGAGGGTTTTTGGTTCAGACCGCATGAAGTCATTAATGAATACTTTGGGGCTTCCAGATGACATGCCTATTGAAAATAAGTTGATTACTAAATCAGTGGAAAGGGCTCAAGTCAGGGTAGAGGGTTATAATTTTGATGTTAGAAAACATCTGGTGGAGTATGATGATGTTATTAATAAACAGAGAGAACTTATTTATAAAAAGAGAAAAGATATTTTAAAATTAGCAGCTGGTAATAAAATTAAGGATTATAATAATTTAAGTGATTATATTTTAGAGTTAGTTGAAAATGAAATTTCCGAAGTGGTTTCTTTTCATACTGCTTCTGAATCCGGCACTGTTTGGAATATTCAGGAAATTATAGAAACTATTAAGACAATGTTTACTTTGTCTGAATTAGAAGTTAAAAAAATAAAAAATTTAGCCGATGGTCAAAGTAAAGGTAAATTATCTGAGGCCGAAAAAAGAACTAAGATTATTAATTATATTTTAGAGTTAGCTAAAGATAGATATTCTCAATTAAAAGGTGCATTAGAATCCGTTCAAGAATTAAGCGGAGTTGAAAATCCTATTACCCAAATTGAAAAAGGAATTCTTTTAAAAACGATTGATAATTTATGGATAGAACATTTAGATAATATTAGCTATTTGCGAACAGGCATCGGCTTACGGGCCTATGCCCAAGCCGATCCTTTGGTGGTTTATAAAAAGGAATCTTATGATTTATTCGTTTCTTTATTAAATAATATTCAAAATCAAGTAGCATATACTATTTTTAAAATCGCTCCAGCCGCTAATCTTGCTTCTAATTTAAGCAATAAGAATATTATTACCAATGATCCTGCTCAGAGTTTAAATCAGTCATTTAATAATGTTTCTGGAGATTTTGTTTCTCAGAAGATGAAACAAGCCGCTAGCACAGAGACACACACTAAAACTACTTTGAAAAATGAAGAAGTTAAAAAATTTGGCCATAAAGTTGGCCGTAATGATCCCTGCCCATGCGGAGCGACAAAAGAAGATGGAACGCCGATTAAATATAAAAATTGTTGCGGGAAGTAATACGCGATGCCAATATGCGAATGTTACTAATTATGCGAATGTATAGTTATAAATTGATAATTGAAATATTGATTATTAAATGAAAATTGAGAATTGTAAATTGTGAGTGCATAAGATGAGATACATTTTCCGCATTTAGTCATTTAATAATCTTACCGAAACACTTCTGATTGAGACATATATT
>CAZXCJ010000009.1:0-36162 GCA_964639335.1 uncultured Gammaproteobacteria bacterium
AAGCCCATTGTCTTTCCCAATAGCTCTATTTTTTGCGATCGCGCAAATTATACTTAACATACGAATTATTATAATACTAATATACAAATTAATACCAATCTTACAAATATCATACTAATACCATTACAAATTTGGACAATATTAACTTAATTTGTATTGTATTAGTATAATTGGTATACATTCGTATATTAGCATTTTATATTGCAATTGGAGCCTTGATGCCCGGATGCGGATCATAATTTTCTAATTTAAAATCTTCAAACTTAAATTTAAAAATATCTTTTACTTCTGGATTAATTTTCATAGTTGGTAGCTCTCTGGTTTCCCGAGCTAATTGCTTTTCTACTTGTTCAAAATGGTTATTATAAATATGAACATCTCCAAAAGTATGTACAAATTCACCTGGCTTCAAATTACAAACTTGGGCCATCATCATGGTTAATAAAGAATAAGAAGCAATATTAAATGGTACTCCTAAAAATAAATCCGCGCTCCGTTGATAAAGTTGACAAGATAATTTTCCATCTTGAACATAAAATTGAAACAAAGAATGGCATGGTGGTGGAGCTGATTTTTTTCCCTTAATTAAACTTTGTAAATCTCCGACATTCCAACCACTAACAATGATTCGGCGCGAATTTGGATTATTCTTAATTTGATCAACAGCACATTGAATCTGATTAATCTTGGTGCCATCATTAGCTTCCCAAGCAGTCCATTGTTTGCCATAAATTGGACCCAGGTCACCATTTTCATCAGCCCATTCGTCCCATATACCCACTCCATTATCGTTTAAATACTTAATATTAGTATCACCGCTTAAAAACCATAGTAATTCGTGAATAATTGAGCGGAGATGAACTTTTTTAGTAGTTAATAGGGGAAATTTTTCGGAAATATCAAAACGCATCTGAGCTCCAAAAATACCCCGAGTACCAACCCCAGTTCGGTCTTCCCGATCATTGCCTTCCTGATATATTTTTTTCATTAAATCTAAATATTGTCGCATATATTTGTTTTACTTCCCTGTACTCCCGTGCCGACCTGCACCTCGAACAGTTTCGGAAAGCTCTTCTACTTCTTCTAGCTCCGCGCTAACAATAGATTGAATTAATAATTGAGCTATCTTATCTCCTTTTTTAAATTCATAAAGCTGGTTAGAAAAATTTCCCAAGCAAACCATATATTCTCCCCGATAAATATATTCTCCTACTCCACCAAAAACTTTTAAACCCTTAGCTCCAAGTCCACCTTTATCCCAAATCAGAGCCACATATCCTTCTGGAAATTCTAAAGCAAATCCAGTTTTAAAAATATGCTTTTCTCCAGGTTGAATTACCACATCTTCATTAGAAAAAATATCCATCCCCGCATCCCCTTCTAAGGCGTAGGTTGGTAATTTAACATCTGGGCACAATCTTTTAATCTTAATTTTTAGTTTCATAATAACAATTTTTTATTTCACATTTATTTTCACCCTGTTAAATTATCGCTTTGCGATAGTATTTAACAGGGTTAACTTTAAGTTTCATAAAAATAGGTTTCTATTTTCTGTCTTTAACTTTTAACTGATTAATTATTTTATCTACCTGTTTTTCCAGCTCTTTAAAATTCCCGTCATTATTTAATACAAAATTCGCCATTTGAATACATTTTTTTAAATTTTGTTTATTGGGATCAGTTGAATTCATTTCTCTTTGTTCATTTTCTAAAAAAGTTTCAAAAGAAATTTGATCAGTTTCTGATTTTCTTAAAAATATTCTTTCATACCGAATCTTAGGATCAGCATCAACGGCAAAAAGATAAAACTCTCCTTTTTTACTTAAAGATTCGGCTTCTCCGGGAGTACGAATACTTTCAATAATACAATTTTGATCACTGGCTTGGGCTTGTTTAAATAATTCATCAACTATATAAGAAGGCGAGTGCTCGGCCCGCAATTCATTGGCAACTAAAACCATACTGTCTCTATTTTCTGGCAATCCCCTTTCTCTAATCTTTTCTAATAAATAAGCCCTAACTGAATAATGCTGAAAACCTTTTTTCTTAACTAAATAATCAACCACGGTTCCTTTTCCCGCTCCTAGTGTTCCTGTAATACCTATAATAATCATGGTTTTATTTTTTATCTTCTGTAAATCTTTTAGCTGAACTAAAAGAATCCAAATCATAATTTATTTTTTTGTTGGGCATTTTTAATCTACAAAGTTCAACCCCGCCTATTTTAAGAAATTCTTCAGCTTCAGTAGCGTGATAATCAGAAAATACAACAATTTTCTTTATTCCAGCAGTAACTAATGCCTTGGCACAATTTGTACATGGCATATTCGTTACATAGGCAAAGGCCCCTTTAGTATTAACACCGTGTGCAGAACATTGTAAAATTGCATTCATCTCCGCATGAATAGTACGAATACAATGACCATCAACCACATAACACCCCACGTCTTCACAATGAACATCTCCTGGAATTGAACCATTATAGCCCGTAGCTAATATTTGTCTATCTTTTACTAAAACACAACCGCAATGCATGCGCGGACAGGTTGCTCTTTCGGAAACCAACATAGCAAGTTTTAAAAAATACTCATCCCAACTTGGTCGAGTAAACTTTTGCTTCTTATTATTTTTATCCATATAATTAAAATTATTTATTAAACCAATTTATCGCCCAACTAACAATTCTTATTAAATATTATTGGTATTATATTGGTATTATTAGTGTGCCATTCGTACCTGCCTGCCGGCAGGCAGGTATTGGTATCGCGTTTTAATATTTTACCAATTTTATAAATTCAGAGCAAATTTATCCCTCACCCTTTGATTTAAAACCACAATGTATTTATTTTTAAATACTTTAGTAAAATAACAATAGCTTTTAAAATAATTTATTTTAAAAAGGTGGAGGGGTTATTCTAAATATTTCAAGTCCTTTTGAATTTGTTTTTTTAATTCTTGGCTATCTTTAAATTTTTTAATTCTCCTAACATATAACAATATCTCCACCTTGACTTTCTCTTTATAAATATCTTGATTAAAATCTTTTATAAAAACTTCTATGTCGGCCCCTTCTCGGAATGTTTCTTTATATCCATAATGCATCAAGCCCCTGTGTTTTATTCCTTTAACTATTATATCAACTAAATAAACTCCATGTGGTATATCTAACTCTTTAATATCTAAATTGGCAGTTGGAAATCCCAATTTCCTTCCTTGGCTTTTTCCCCAAATAACCTTAGCTTGAAAAATTTTACCTTTCATTTTGCCTTCTTTAATAACAAAATAAAAACAAAGTAGAAGAATAATTGACGAGCATATCTGTACAAAATTTAAAACATTTTTATTAATAACATAATCTAAAATCACAGCTGAAAATGGCCAGAATAATTCACATATAGTGGCAGTAGAGGCAGTAACTCTTTTTAAACCAAAATAATAGAAAAACATGGCTCCAGCTCCGCTAGTCAAAGCTATAACAATTAACAATTTCCAATGTATTGGATTAAGCTGGCCTATATTAAAAATACTGCCATTAAATAATATTAATCCCAAAGCTAAAATACTAGTTATTCCAAATCTTAAAGCGGCGGTTAAAGTAGGATTTAAATGGTTCACAATCCGCTTTCCAAAAACAGTAGAACTTCCAAAGGCAAAAGCCGCTATTAAAGCAAAAAATGCAGCGTTATCCATCCAAGCAACTTCAAAAATATTAACACCCCCAAAAGCCAAAAAATATCCTGCTATTATTCCTATTGTAGCCCAAAAATAAAATCGCGAACTCAATTTTTCTTTCAATATTATTCTGGCCATTATTAAGGCAAAAATGGGTTGGAGTTTTTGTAAAATAATCACCGTGGAAAAATTGGTCTCACCATGCACCGCTGCAAAAAAGGCCTTAGTAATCATCAGAGTTCCAATTAAACCACCAAAAACACAAACCCATAAAATAGCTAACCAAGATTTTTTACTTAAACCTTTAATTTTATACCAATTCAAAAATAAAAAAGGACTTAAAACTATAAAACCAAATGCATGTTCTAAAAATACAATTAAACTAGCTGGCAAAATATAAAATTGAGGTCGGATAAAAACTCCATCTAAGCTCCAAAATAAAGCCGCTAACATTATAGCGCCTGATCCAATTAAAATTCTCTTATCAATTTTGGGAAGTTTTTTAAATATAATCATAAAAAATTATTTTCTAGCTGCCATGGCAAATGATAAAAAATAATCACTTAATGAATCAAAAAGTATATTATATTCATTATCTTTAAAAAATATATTGCAAAAAACTTCCTTTAAACGAGTTAATTCTGAAACTCGAAATTTCCATCTTTGATCAGAAATAGTCAAATCAAATAATTCTAAAACACGCCAGATAGCATAGTTCTTATTTTCTTTATCATCTAACTCATGCCAATATATAACTCTTTGTACTTCACTACCAATATTGGCTAATTGCTCTATTAACGATAACTTGTTCCATTTCCCAGAAGCTAAATTTTGATGAATGTTTTTCATTATTCGACTAGTTTATTAACAATTTTTTTAATTTTTTCTTTAATATTTTTATCTTGAATTTCCATCGACTTATTTCCCAATCTAGGACGGATATTAATTAAAGCTGTAAAAATTATCCAATCCTCTACTGATTTATCCGGATAAATATTGATTCCCCAAAGATTATCTTGATTTGAACCATCTTTTAAAAGTAAAGCTTCTCCATCAGCATGCAATTCCCCGCCTACAGCCATTATTTCTCTTTGAATATCAACAACCACCTTAACCATTTCTCCAAAAATTTCCAAAGCCACATTCTTCAATTCGTCCTTAGAAATTTTATCCTTAATTAATTTTATAGTCATATTGTTTTATAATTATTATCTTAATATTATATCAATTCAATATCAATTTATCCCTCATCTTTATTATAGCATATATAATTTTCAAAAATTTATTTAAAAAACCATTTACTCAACTTTTTAACAATTCCTTTATTAGCCCGGTCATTCGACTGGGCTCCATTCTGATCAATTTTTATAAAAATTCAATTTAATAAACAGTTATTTTGCTTTTTCAATAATCTTAACTATTCCTCGCTCCGCATCGACTTCTACTAAATCTCCATCTTTTGCCAATTTTATCCAAATTTTAATTTGGTTATAAAATTAAGCATCCCGCACCTTCGCGGTGCGGGGAAAAACTATCTATTTAATTTTTTAACAACGCCCTTATTAGCGTCAACTTCTACTAAATCACCATCTTTTGCCAATTTTATCCAAATTTTAATTTGGTTACAAAATTGAGTGTCCCGCATCCTTGTGGTGCGGGAAACCTATATTAAATTTATTTTAATTTCTTAACTATACCACGATTTGCATCCACCTCAACTAAATCTCCGTCTTTCAATACCTGAGTAGCAACTTTAGTTCCGACAATGCAAGGAATTTTTAATTCTCGACTGATAATTGCGGCATGGCAAGTCAAGCCACCCTCATCTGTTACAATTGCTTTTGCTTTTTTAATCGCAATTACATAATCAGGTGTCGTCATGCTAGTAACTAAAATTTCATTTTTTCTCATTCTTCCAACCTCATTATTATCCTTGAGAATCCTTATCCTCCCCGTTACTTTACCTATATTAGCAACCACACCCTTAATATTACCTATATCTACATAATTTAATTTTCCTTCTTTAATTATATTATTAAATATACTTCTAGCCCTATTACCCGGATATCTTTTTTCAATCCTACTACTAAATATATTTAAATAATATTTTTGTCTTCTATCCAAATCATAAGGTTTTCTACTTTTTAATAATAAATCTTTGAATTCATTTAAGTGCAAAAAGTAAATATTTTTTTTCAACATCTTAAATCTTTTTGCTATTAAATTTAATGCTGTTTCTAAATTTACAAAAGATTGTGTCTCTATACCATTATAATAATCTTTTATATATGTAAAGAAACTCAAAATATTAAAATAATCTTTGTGAGATTTATCGATTTTTAATTCTTTTACAATTTTTAATTTATTTTTCTTAATTTGTAAAACATTTATCTTAGTATTTATTGCACCACCTAAACCAAACTTAATATTTTTGACAATATCCTTTTTGGTATATACTGGACCAATATATTCGTGTGAAATCCAAAAAAAATTTCTAAAATGCTCGTTTATTAAAAAATTCAACTTCTTTCGTTTTTCCAAAGACGAAATTATCGAATTTATCGAACGTTTAAAAATCTTTATTAATTTTTTGTCTTTTTTAATTATCCTAATTATTTTTTCCAAAGATTCTTTTTCCTCTTGCAAATAAGACAATTTTTCAGGTGCAGATAATATAGCTAAGCAAATATTTACATTTAAATCTTTTTGATATTTCTTAATTTGTTTATTTAAATAACTTCCTAGATACTCTTGAAATTTTTTAATCCCTATAGTTATTAAAAAGATATATGCAAAATTTTCTGTTAAAAAATTTTTATATTCTTCCAATAAATTAAAAATCTCTTTATTATTTTTATTTTTAAAATCATTTTTAGTGAATAAAACTGAAATTCTCAATACATCTTTACTTATTTTTTTTATAGAACTTTCAAAATCCTCTATTAAAATTAAACGCCTCTTTTTTATATAATTAAAAAAGTAATTATTTATATTAATTAAACTATTTCTTTCAAGATAAAATTTAACTATTCCACTTAAGCCACCTTCCCAATAACACATATAATTAAAACCCTGTCCAGCTAAATTCAAAAATTTGGGCATCTGATTTAAACCCTGAAATTTCCAAAGTAAGGGTGTAGGCGGCACCCTTTTTCTTTCTACTATTTTTTCCCAATTATCAATTTTTTCATATTTCATAAATTTATTTAATCTTTCTAACAATTCCCTGATTTGCGTCCACTTCAACTAAATCTCCATCCTTCAAAACTTGAGTAGCGATTTTAGTTCCAATTATACAGGGTTTTTTTAATTCACGGGCAATTATTGCGGCATGACAAGTGAGTCCTCCTAGGTCTGTAATAATAGCAACACATTTTTTAAAAGCAGTAGAAAAAGAAGGGTTGGTCATATGAGAAACTAAGATGTCCCCATTTTCTACTTTATATAAATCTTTTATAGAATTTACAATTTTTACTATACCTGTACTTTCCCCGTCATATGCTACTGAACCATTGATACTTTTATTAGTGATAGAATTATGTGTTTTTAATTTTTTAAAACTTAATTGAGTTAAAAATTTCTTTGCTTCATTACCAAACAGTACTTCCCTCTTATTAAGAGTGGAATAAAGTAAATGAAATTGTTTACGTTCTTTTATATTTTTGGGTAAATTTGTATATTTTAACTCCCACGGATAGGTATATTGTAAATCTGGTTCTAATTTCCATATTGGATTAAGTTTTTCAAATGCTGATTGAAAAATCTCCATTCTCTTTTTTTTAAGAACAATGATTTTACGTGCTAATTTAAATAATCGTCGTAAATTAGAATTAACTTTTTTTTCATAATAAGCATTATAATTGGTAGTTAATTTCAAAAAAATTTTATCCCCTGTTTTTTGTTTTAAGTAAGAAGAAAATAATTGTTTATTCCAGTCTACTATGGCTAATGGCCAAGCTGAAACACGAGCTTTCTGTAAAAGTATAAAATATTCATATAAATTATCTAAAGTAGGTTCAGTTTTTTTTAAATTATTAAGTTCTATTCTATTAATTTCACATAATTTCTCTGCCCAAGAAGGTGTGTTGATAAATTTATTAAAAACTTCTTTCACATGAGAATTAAAATATTTTTCAATATGACAAAGTCTAGCTGTTGTTCCTTCAAAAATAAGAAGAGATTCTTTAAGTAACATTTTCAAACCAATACTTTTTAGATATCTATCTCTAAAAATATTATCATAAGTAGTAGCAAATGCCCAAGGTTGAGTATCGAAAACTTTTTCTATACAAACCCATTTGTTAAATTGTACTTTTTTAGATATCATTTTACAAAGTAGTTATTGGTCTTGATTGGGTTATATAAAACTTACCTTTTTCCCATGCCCACTCAATATCACAAGGAAATTTATAATGTTTTTCAATTCGAGCACAAAGCTGAGCTAATTCAATAATTTGTTTACCACTTAAAACTTGTTTTTCACCTTCACTTTTTGGAACCTTAACCCATTTATTATCCCCACTTACTGATTTTTGAATTAATTTTCTTTCTTGTTCAACAATATTAATATCTAAAATAGACATATCTCTTTTATCTACTACATAAGAATCAGGAGTAATGCTTCCAGAAACAATGGCTTCTCCCAAACCATAGCCCGCTTCAATAATCATTTGGTTTTTATCTTTTGTTACTGGGTGAACTGTAAAAGTAATACCAGAAATTTCTGATTGAATCATTTTTTGAACTACTACTGCCACAGAAACTTTAGTTTTTAATAATTTTTTTTCTTTTCTATAAAATATAGCTCTAGGAGTAAATAATGATGACCAACAATTCTTTATATTATCAATTAATGTTTTTTCAGTGGTATTTAAAAAAGTATCCAGTTCACCAGCCCAAGAAGCAGTTGAAGAATCTTCCGCAGTAGCCGAAGAACGAACAGCTACATATTTACAATTTAGCTTTTTAAACTCTACTAAAATCTCCCGAGCTAATTCTGAAGGAAACTGAGCATCATGAATTAAATCTCTAATAACATTAGAGTAACGATCAACTGTATTGGTATCTTGATAATTTACTTTCTTCAACTGGGCTTTAATATCCTGATACAAATCTGTTTTTAATAAAAATTCATCAAAAACATCAGCAGTAATAACAAAACCCCCTGGTACTGGAATTTTGGCATTACTCATCTCACCCAGAGATGCTCCTTTACCGCCAGCTAAATAAACATCTTTTTTAGAAATTTTAGAAAAAGGTATAATTTTTGGCATATATTTTTATTGAAATTAATAATGCTTTTATATTAACAATTTTTGAATAAAACAACAATAAACTTGAACAGTTGAAAAAAATATAATATGATGTAATTAACTTATAAATAACTCAAATCTATGAATGAAAAATTTAATTTAGAAAAAAAAGAATCAACCTCTGAAAAACCCGCCCTAACCATGTACTTATTGCGCCATGGCCAAAGTGAAAAAGATAAAACAAAAGCCAATCGTGGATTAACAGAAAAGGGAGAACAACAAGTTACAGAATCAATGCAGAATATTATTAAAGATTTGATTAAAGAAAATAATCCTGATTTTAAAAATTGGGATGATGAAAAAAAATTAGAAGATGAAGCAAAAAAAACCGTAAAAAACATTGAATTTCATCTCCGTGATTCTGGAACTGATAGAACAATTCAACAAGTTTTACATGAATATAGTTTTCTTAAAAATTTAGAAATTGATGATAATAATATTTATATGCCCAAAAGTATTTTTGAATATAAAAATACAGAAATAGATAAAAAAGCTGGTCCTGGAATTGCTAAAAGGCTTAAGGGGGTACAGGGTCTAGATAAAAATCCTGAATTTAGATTAAAATTGAAAAACCCAGAATACAGAAAAAAAGTAGAGGCTACTGGTGATTTAATGGCTTGGGCCAAAACTCCTGAAGATGAAATACCTAAGGGGATAGAAAAACGTTCGGAAATGGAAACTCGCTATAAACAAGATATTACTAGAGCTGAGAGAGTTATCAAACACCTAATAAAAAACTATAAAAAAAGAATTATAGTCATTGCTAACAGCCACGCTTCAATCGCTACTTTAGCTGCAGGACAAGAATTAGAAATTCCAGTAGACAAACTCTTAGATAAGTCTGGGGAAATGCCTGAAGCTCAGGGACTTAAATATGATTTTTATAAAGGAGATAAAATACACAAAACCAAAGCTTTTGGTAAAAATATTGAGGAAGATATTATAGAACTAAAACAAGAAAAATAATTCTCAAATATACTAATATATTAAAACAGCGGTGTATAACCGTTGTTTTATTTTAATCTCTTTTCATAACCTTTTAGTTCTTTTTGTTTTAATTTTATATAATCTTTTAAATATCTCTGCCATTCTTTGCTATTATCTAATGTATTTATAAAATCATTTAAACATTCACGGGTTATGGGCTCATCATTATGCCCTGAATAAAATTTTTTTGCATTTGGATATTTTTTGTAAATTTTTTGTAAATAAAAAAACTTTTTTGCTGGATTAATGCTTGCTCTTTTTTCCATAGCAATTAATCGCTCCACTGGCAATTTATCTAAAGTAGTAAAAATTAAATCTCCTAAAAATATAACCTGGCCCTTATTTTCAGAATCAATAACATATATTGTATCATCATGAGTATGTCCGTCAGGTAAAACTTCATATTTAATTTCTGGTATTTCAATATATCCATTAGGATAAATTTCTTGGGAGCCATATTCGTGTTTTCCTAAAATTGAAGTTTTATTTGCTAAAAATAATATTCTACCATCAAACTTAGCTATATTCTGTATATGATCAATATGTGTATGTGTTAAAAGCAGGTGAGTTACCTTTTTAAAACTACCAGCAATATTCTCAATATTCTTTTTAATTTCTGGCCAATTAACTAGCTGACAAGCATCAATGACCATATATTTTTTATCGCCTCCCTTTTCATATTCAATCAAGCCAATAGCAACTCTAATATTAAAGGAACCTTTCAATTCTGGGTTCTCATTTTTTTTAAGAAATGCTTTTTGAATAATATAAATATTTGGTTTCATAAAATTAATTTAATTTTTTAACAATCCCCCAGTTACCATCAACTTCTACTAGGTCACCATCCTTAAATATCTTAGTAGCCATTCTTAATCCTATTACGCCCGGAATTCCAGCTTCTCGAGCCAAGGTGGCTGGATGAGAAGTAATTCCTGGTCCTCCATCACAAATCAAAGCACTGGCCTTAGATAAAATTGGAGAAAAAACCGGCGTAGCTTGTATGGTAGCTATTATATCCCCCTTTTTAACTTTATGAAAATCTTCTTCTCCAATAACTATTTTTACTCTGCCCTTGGATTTACCAGCAGAAACAGGCATTCCATTTAAAACTTTCCTATTATAATCAACTTGAACAAAGAAATTAAAATATTTTTTAGCATCTTGTTTAGTATATAATAAGGTTCTATTTTTAAAAGAATGAAAAACACCTAAATCAATTCTATTATTTAATTCATCGCTCATGTTTATTTTTTCAATCAATAACTTTTTTAAATCTTTAGTCATTAAATGTCTGGCTTGATTCAAAGAAACATGACCCCTCTGAGCTATTTCTTTCAAAATTGGATCATAATAATATAAAATTTTAGAAACAATCCATTTTCTAAGTTCTTTATAATAAATCCCTTCGCGCATAGTTTGAAATAATCTTTGATGTTTTTTATCAATCCTCAACTTTTTATAAATATTATTTACATCTTTTATTAAATTTTTTTCTTCTTTGAAAATTTTATCCAATTCTTTTTGTGTATCTTTCTTTAAATATTTATTGAATCTGCTGACAAAATCAGAAAAATCTAAAACAGGTGCATCATAATCTCTGGTAATCCAAAAAAAATTTCTCTCATGCTTTTTAATTAACTTATATAATGATTTTTCTCTTTGAATACTTTCTAAATTCTCTGATTTTAAAAGCTTCAACCATTTATTATTTTTTCTAATCAAAGAACAAATTTTTAAAGCATTTATTTTTTCCAATGTATTAATCATTGATTTTCTCTCTGTAATTAAAATACCTAAGCACCGAGCTGCCACTTCTTTATCTTTTTCCAAAGAATTAATATAATCCCTTAAATAATTAAAAAAATAAATCTCTATAGACAAAATCGGAAAATAATGCGCATATATTTCCTTATATCTTTTCTCGTACTCTTTGTGAAAATTAATAAGTTGATTATTGGAAATTTTAATTAAATTTTTAGATTTATTATTTTTACTTAAAAAAGAATAGAATTCCCTATAAAAATTCTTTTGTTTGCGGGCTAATTTAACAAAAATATCCGGCTGAGACAAAACTTTTTTCATTATTGAACGACCAATTCTTTCATGGTCATCTTTATCCATAAAAACGTAGGCATGCTTGTTTTTAAAAATCAAAACAACTTGTTTATAAGCGTACCCAATAACAGCTTTCATTTCATTACAAATAGATTCCATGGAAAAATAATTCGGAAAAGGACTTAAATTTTGTCTTTGGGAAATTTGAAACCAATTTAATTTTTTATCTAACATATTTTTAGTTTAACAATTTTTATAGATTTCAACAACAAACTATCTTATTTTTTTAATAATACTAATCTTGCCATGAGTAGCATCAACATCTACAATGTCTCCATTTTTTAATATTTTAGTAGCTATTTTAGTGCCCACTACACAAGGAATTGATAGTTCCCGGGAAATTACTGCGGCATGGCAAATAATGCCTCCAACATCAGTAATAATAGCACTGGCTTTTCTAATGGCAGGTATTAAATCTGGACTAGTAGCTGAAGAAAGTAAAATATTACCTTTTTTCATCTTTTTAATATCTTTAGAAAAATTAACAATACAAATTTCACCCTGCACTCTCCCCGGTGAAGCACAATCTCCATTAAAAATTCTAACGTTTTTAACATCTTCTTTAATAACATCTAAAGAATTTATAAATTTCGTGGCTTTTTCGCCTTCTAATAAAATATCATTGCTATAATGTCCTTGAGAATAATGAAAGTTTAATTTATATCTATTATTCAATTTTTGAGCACTAAATTTATTATTTAATAACAAATCCTTAAATTCATGAGGATACATAAATCTTAGTTGTTTTAGCGATAAATAATAACGATGACCTATCTCTGTGAATAAATTCTCCTGAACCGAATAACTATAAAACATTGCCTCTTTACGCGAACCCTTGGTAAATATTAAATCACTGGCAAAATCAAATAATCTCTGATGCTTAAAATCAATATTTAAATCCTTGAATAATCTTTTCCTGGCCTTTAAAATTTTAGATTTTTCTACTTCAACATTCTTTAACAGTTTATCTGAATCAGCGTTCTGCTTCATTAAACTGCTAAGAATATTTATAAAATAAGCCTTATCCCATCCAGGACCTGTTGTACCATAACCCAACCAACCATAATTTAAAACATGATTCTCTATATCCTGATTAATTTTTTTGTTTTTTATATAAAGCTGTTTTGAAATAATTCTTGTTTCGGTGTTTTTAAAATATGTTTTTAAGCCTTGACTCTTATTTATTCTTTGTAATATCTTCAAAAGATTTTTATACTCTTCTGCGGTTTTAGATTCTTTTGTATATGTAGTTAATACTGAAAATACTTCACCAAGAGAATGCCTGCCTTTTTTTATTTTTAACTTTAAATACTTCATTAAATACTTTGTAAAAAATGCATCACCAAAATCACAGAGCGTCTGTATCCAGTGCAATCCATGAAGCTTTTCATAAATACTATAATAATCTTTATATGTTTTATACAATTTTTTATTATTTAAAACCTTTAAATTAATATCCAAAAGTTTATCTGTGGCCTGATATAAATTTTTTTGTTCTTTTAATAATAAACTAATATATTTTTTAACCAAAGCTACATCTTTTATAACTTTGTCTAATAATTCTTTAGAAAGCTTCTCATATTCACTTCTAATTAACATTAAAGAGCAACTCCCATTCTTATATTTAACGGCTGTATTAGAAAATTTATTTTTAAAACCCATTTGTTTTAAAAGCTTATTCGCTGTATCAGCACACCAAGCATGAGCAGCCATCATTGGATAATAATTAGAAATTTCTTCCATTACAAACCATTTATCCTTATTTTGGAAATCTTCGTATTTTTTAAATAAAATATCCAAACCAATAAACAATTCGTTATCTAAATTCAAACCGAAAAATTTCTTATTATCTTTTTTATAAGAATTTAAAAACCCACTCTTCTCTAAATGCAAAAGTTCCTTATGCACATTAGCTGGATCTAATTTTAATAAATCCACAATTTGCTGGGCATAAAAATTTTCACCTTGTCTATTAAAAAACAGAGCTAATATTTTTAAACGAGTTTTAGAATTAATAATCTTATCTAACATATTTTTGTTGTAAATTCTAATATCTAAATCCTAAATCCTAAACAAATTATAATTTCCAAAATCCAAATGATCGAAACTTCAATAACTATGAATCGTAAAAATATCAAATATTTTGAATTTAAAAAATTCGAATTTTGATATTGTTTAGTATTTAGAATTTAGGATTTAGTATTTAATTCAGCATACACCTATATTGTAAAAAAGTCAATACCTCTTGACAAAATTACCATAATGATATATACTAATATAATGCCTTTAAAATTGTGGATAACTTTTTAAAGGATAAAAAAACAAAAAAATTCCCAGATTGGAATAAATCATCCAAGCATTATCAATAAGTCTTGGCCCTGATCCAACTCGGGAATAATATACTGGAGGAAAAAATGAAAACAATACTTGTTTTCATCCGTCACTTGTTTCATGAGAAACAAATCGTATCAAATTCAGAAAAAGCCAGGGAAAGAAAAATTGGCAAAGCATTGGCCGCAAAAGGGATCAAGTTTGATGTAGTCTATTCATCTCCTCAGGGTAGATGTTTAACAACTATTATTGAACTTCAGACCGGCATGGGAAAGATTCTTCCCATGAGAACTTCCGATGCTCTCGGTGATGCAGTCCTCGGCGAATTTCCTTTTTCAAAAGAGTATATTGCTGAACTCAAAACTGAAGCCAAAGAAAAAAAAGTCGGAGCTGAAGGCCTACTCCTCTCCAGAACAGATCCTGAAACTGTGGAGAAAATTAAAGCCCGCGGTCAGGAAGGAGCCGACTTTATCAGAGAAAAGATGGCAGAATTTCCTGGAAAAACTATAGGTATTTCCAGTCATGGAGCCAGTCGTCTAGAGACTGTCATCTCTGATCTTACTGAAACCCCTCTCGATCAGATTCAAATCATGGATCGCGGCGCGATCTATGTTATCGAGTTTGAAGACGGAAAGTGCACTGGAATGGATTATCTTGGTTGTCTTGGTCATGATACCGAAAAAACCCAATAATCTGGTCCGGAATTTTCAAAAGCCCCTAGCGCAATGCGAAGGGCTTTTTACTTGTTTAAAAATCCATTTTCCTAAATCCTGTTTCCTGTCTCCTAACTCCTATTTCCTAAATCCCTAAATATTTTTTCAAATCCTTTTCAAACTGCTGATAATTTTTTACAAAAATAATTTTTATGCCCATTTCTTGAGCATCAATTAAATTAGCCATTTGATCATCAGCATAGACAATTTCATCTGGCTTCACCTTAAATCTCTTCATTATTAATCTTAAAGTCTTTTTACTAGCTTTGGGTAAGTTCAACTCCCAGGTGTTAATCGTATACTTAAATATCTGATCCAAATGATATTTTTTATTAATATCTACAAATTGACTTCTAGTATTTTTAGTTAACAATAATGTAGTATAGCCCCTTTGATTTAATTCTTTATTCAACCTTACGGCCCGGGGGTTAAGCTTAATTAAATCATAATGTATATCTCTCAATTCTTGCCAAGTAATTGGTAAATTGAAATATTTTACTGTCCTCTGCCAGGCCTCTTTTTGACTAATTTTTCTGACAGCAGCTAAATTGAAAAACTTTTTATACATAATATTCTGATATTCTTCAAACTGACCACCAAATTTTTTAACTAAAGCTCGAGAAGTATTAGGATAGCCTTCGTTCATTACAATACCATAACAATCTAAAATAACTAATTTGATTGGATTTAAAAACTTATGTACTTCTTTTTTAATCTGCTGAATCTTTTTGAAACGGATTGTTTTTATTCCTAATTTTTGAGCTATTTTTAAATTTCTTTCTAAATCATCTATATAAATAACATCTTGAGGATTTTTTTGATATTTTTTTAAAACATATTTATACATCTGTGGATCTGTCTTAGACAATTTAATATCTTGAGAATTAATAATGTCATCAAAATAAAGATTTAATTTAAATTTTCTCTTTAAAAAATCAATATAAGTAGTAATATTACCGGTTAATAATAATGTCTTATACCCTTCTTTTCTCAAACTTAAAACAAAATTTAAAACTTTAGGCATTACTCGATGCATCTTTAAATGTAAGGCTTCTAGCTCTTCTCCTGATTCTTTAGTTTTTAATTTTTTGGCTACTCTCTTCCAATGTTCTAAACTAGTAATTTTTCCTACTGTAGCTAATAAAAATGAATTATCTATAACTTTCCATACTTTGGAAAACGGTAATTTATATTTTTGTGCTAAATATTTAGAAGTATCTACTATTCCTCCATGCCAGCTTACTCCTGCAGCATCAAAAATGATTAATTTTTTATTCAACCCATTAGATACACTCTGTTTTACTTTATTGGTCATATTTTTATAGCTTCTTAACAATCCCCTTATTAGCATCAACATCTACAATGTCTCCGTCTTGAAAAACTTCTGTAGCAATTTTAGTACCAATAACACATGGTTTCTTGAATTCCCTACTCATAATTGCAGCATGGGAAAGTAATCCCCCCTCGTCAGTTACAAAAGCTCTTGCTTTCTTCATGGCTGGTAAATATTGAGGGATAGTTGTAGTAGCAATTAAAATACTGCCGTGTTTAAATTTTTTTATATCTTCTATTTTTTTTATTAATTGAACTCTTCCTTTAGCCCTGCCTAAACATGCCGATTCACCTCTTACCAGCTTTGCAGTTTTAAGCTTGTTTAATTTTTGTCTATGAGATTTTAAATATTTTTTAAATTTTTCACCTATTAAAATCTTTACTTGGTTATTTTTCAATAAATACATCGAACCGCTTAGTCTGCCATTAATTTTCGCCAATAATTCATTAGATAAATTTTCTTTAAATAAATTCTGAATTTCGGCATGTGTCATATTTATCAATTGTCTATAAGCAAAGCCATATCGTCTCGAAATTTCTTGTAATAAAAGCTTAGCCCGATAAGCACAATAAGTATATAATTCATCACAATAAATTGAAGAAAATAAAACATAACGTAGAGTTTTTATATTCCTAAATTCTAAATCAGACAATTTCAATTCACTCTTCAGCTGATTAATGGCAATTAAATTTTTTTTAAATTTATTCTTTTTTTCAAATAAATTTCTACTCAAAGCTCCCGATGATTTTTTTAATAATTTATTAAGTCTCTTTTGGTAGACATCTAAAGAAATTAATTCTCCCTCATGCAAATACATGCCTAAAAATCCATATTTTTCCCTATGTTGCTTTAATTGTTTTTTTATTAAATCTTCGTTTAATTTTTTTTGTTTAACTTTAATCGCTAAATTTAAAAAAGCAAATTCTTCTTTATTTATAAAAATTGGCTTTTCTAGTGTGAGCACTAGCCCCATTAAACTATTTATTTTATCAAGTCCCAATTCTCTTTTTTCAAATATTGTAATAATTTTATCAGGATAAAAACTACCAATAAAATGATAATCATATGCATAGCTACATACTTTAATATAATATTCGCTATATTCTTTAAATATTCTTCCCAATTGTGAATTAGTTTTATTTTTTAAATCTAATCCATTAATTTTTTCCACATAAATTTTAAAATTTTTAAATTTATCAACCCAATCATCTGTCCATTTCTTTATTTTAGTTTCATTATTTTTATACATCTGCAAATATTTCAAAAAATCATCTTCTGAAATAGATCTAATTCCAAAGGCCTGGCGATAATTTCTAATTTTAGTTTTTTCATCATGAAAAATAGTAAAATATCTTATAAAACCATTAGCTGCTGCATCAACTATCAATAAGGGCAAGTCCTCACCTTTTTTAGTTAATTGAGTCCATTTCATAAAAATTATTTTATAATTTTAATAATACCTTTGTTAGTATTAACTTCCACCCTATCTCCATCTTTTAAAATTTTAGTAGCAATTTTTGTACCAACAATGCATGGAATTTTTAATTCTCGGCTAACTATAGATGCATGGCAAGTTAAACCGCCAATATCAGTAATAATAGCTCGCGCTTTTTTCATAGCTGGCACAATGTCTGGAGTAGTGGTAATGGAAACTAAAATATCTCCTTGTTCAAATTTTTCCATTTCTGAAGTTAAATTGACAATTTTTACTTTACCCCAAATTGGTTGATCGCTAACATAAGCTACCTGGCCAGAAAATTCAGAAATATTTTCATCTATTTTTTCTAACTCCACATTATTTTTTACCCATTTCTTAGCTTCCTCTCCTAACAAAACTACCTCGTTGTCAATTTTAGAAATTAGAACGCAATATTTTAATCTTTGATTTAACATATTTACATCTGGTAACTTTCCAGTTGCAAAATAATCTAAAATTTCTCTCACCGTACAAGCACCCATTTGTTCAAAACTCAAAGAGTCTCTTTTTCTAAAATAATCTAAAAGTTTATTAATTGTAAAACAAGCTAAATACATCATTTTAGTTCTTAAATACTTAGTTTGCATAGAATCTTGAGCAATTTTAATCATGTATAATTCTTCTTGGCTAAATTTCATTTCAGTAATAATATTCTCTTGTTTCCTCTTATTTTCCAAAAGTTCATCATTTAATCTTTCTAATTGCTTTTGAGGACTAGTTTTAACAGAAAGCATATTCTTTAAATCATTAATTGCGTTTTCTATTTTATATTCTGGCCCAGCATAACTATAAGTTAACCAACCCCATTGAAAAACATACTCTTCTATCTGCTTTAAAATATCTGGAGAAATTTTCTCAATAATATTAGATTCTTCTATAAATAATCTCTTTAAATCTTTTTGTTGATAAATTTCCTGAGCAATCTTAGTTAAACTTTCTAAACCCTTTCTATCTAAATTTTTTTCATAAAAAAAACTCAGAATAGTTAGATACTCACCTATTTTTTCTTGATCATTAAGTTTGTTTTCCAAAATTTTCTTTAATTCATTACTTATCCCACCATATCCAAATTCAATTATAGGATCTATTAAGCCACAAACACAAATACTGGTATATAAAGAAAAAATCTCTTTAATCATTTTTTTTCTTTGTTCAACACTAATCTTATTTTTTCTCAAATCTTCTAAGGTCTTTTTAGTTAATTTATAAATCTTATCTGCCCTATTTTCTATATTTAAAATTATTTGCCCTCTAAATTCTGAATCTTTTTTTATCTTATTAAAAAAATAACGAGAAATATTATCCCATTCACTTTTTATCGTTCCAGCTCTAAATTTTTTATTATCTAATTCATAGGCCATGCTAGAAAATCTTTTGCCAGTAAAATTTTTCATTTCTTGACTATGAAAAGCTAAAATAATTGGATCTAAACCCAAAATATTCACGTTTGGCTCTTCGTTGAAAAAATAATATTTATTCATAACAATTTAAAATTTATAACTTTTTAACTATCCCTTTGTTAGCATCCACTTCCACCAATTTTGTCCAAATTTTAATTTGGTTATAAAATTGAGCGTCCCGCACCTTCACGGTGCGGGGAAAAACTATCTATTTAACTTTTTAACAACGCCCTTATTAGCGTCTACTTCTACTCTATCTCCATCTTTTAATACTTTGGTGGCAATTCTGGTCCCAATTACACAAGGAATCTTTAATTCCCGAGAGATTATAGCTGCATGACAAGTCATTCCACCAAAATTTGTAACTATAGCAGCTGCTTTTCTAATCGCTGGCATTAATGAAGGATCTGTATGCCCAGATACTAAAATATTTCCCTTTTTAAATTTTTTAAGCTCTGAGCGCTGATTAATTACTTTTACTTCTCCCATAACTTTCCCTCTAAAGGCTACTTGTCCCCTTAATATATTAATTTTTCTATTTTTTGTATAATCTTTCACTGTCATTAAATTTATAAAATTTTCTGCTCTTTTCTTAACTAAAATATGTTCTTTTTTACCATCCCAATAAATCACGGATTTATTATATAAATTATTAATTTTATCCTCATCTATTTTTCTTTCTACTAAATATTTTTTCATTTCATAAGGCAATATACTTCTCGCTTGTTTAACGCTCAAATTTAATCTTCTCCCTATTTCTTTAAATACTCTTTCCATTTGACAATAAGCAAAATAGCTAGCATTCATTCTAAATCCCTTACTATAATAAATATTTTCTAATATCTTAATTAAAATCTTATTATTTGCGGAAAAATTCATTTTATTAAAAAATTCTTCTTTTAATTTTAATTTGTCTTTCCTCTGTTTCTTTAATGATTTTAGTTTATTATTATAATTTATTTTCTTTTTTAAATCTTTTTTAATTTGTTCCATAAGTATGGCTTTATCTTCTGCTGGACCAGACCAGTTATATTCCATCCAGGAATAATTATTATAAAATTTATTTATTAATGAACTTTTCCTTTGGGAAAATTTTTTAATACTAATTAATAAATTATAATAATCCTCTCTCCTCTGTTCTAAAATTGTTTTATTGTTAAAAAAAACAATAATGTTTAAAATTTCAAAAGCTGGCAAATTAAAAGTTAAAAATTTTTTATTCTTTTTAATTAATTGTAAAACATAATCCGTTAAATAATTATTTTCTGCCTCCAATAAATTAACAACCATAGCCAAAGACCAAATAGTATGATGTAGTATATGAAATTTATTATAAATTTTATTAAGTTCTGAATCACTTATTTTTTTTAATTCCCCTGGACCAGAAATTTTGTCAGAAAAAATAAATAATTTTTTAGAATAATAAATAATTTTCTCAGCAAGATTAAAAAAATTCTGTGGTTTTTTTCTAACAAATTCTAAATATTTTTTTCCAATTTTTTGAAATCCCTTTAAATCAATATAAAACCAAAGATCTCTTTTCTTCTTTATTATAATAAAAGTATCAAGTTTTACGCCTGAATTCTTTTTGAGTTCCGAACTAAACCCCTTAAAAGGACACATAATTTGATAAATTTCATAATCTAACAAATGTTGTCCTAAATGTAAATTTTTATTAGTAAACATAAATTAAATTTTTTTAACTATCCCTTTGGTGGCATCAACTTCCACTAAATCTCCGTCTTTTGCCAATTTTATCCAAATTTTAATTTGGTTATAAAATTGAGCACCCCGCACCTTCACGGTGCGGGGAAAAACTATCTATTTAACTTTTTAACAACGCCCTTATTAGCATCCACTTCCACTAAATCCCCATCCTTTAATACTTTAGTTGCAATTTTAGTACCAATCACGCAAGGAATTTTCAACTCACGACTAACTATAGCTGCATGGCAAGTTAAACCGCCTTCATTAGTAATAATAGCACTGGCTTTTCTAATGGCAGGCATTAAATTGGGACTAGTAGCAAAAGAAACCAGAATATTATTATCTTCCATTTTGCTAATATCGTCAGGAGAATTAACTATTTTTACTTTTCCCTTTATTAATCCCTGAAAAGCAGGGGTTCCTTGAATTTTTTTTATATTTTTATTGATCTTCTTTTCTTTTTTAATATTTTTCTTTACAAATTCTCGAGCCCTTTGACCGGCTAAACAAAATTTCTTATTATTTCTCATTCCATATACAACAATATCTATTCTTTTATTTATTAAATTAATATTAATTTCATCTTTTAATAAAGCTCTTTCAATCTCATTTGGCAACATCATTCTTATCTGTTCTAAGCTTAAATATAATCTATTGGCAATTTCTTGAAGAACTGCTTCCATGTTACAAAATGACCAGCTTTGTAATTCCCTTCGATATGCCTTATAAACCACAGAATCTCTAGCTAATTTGATAATTTGTTTTTCATAATTATTAAAATTTATTCTCTTTAAAATTTCTTCTTGTTCTGATTTCAATTCCTTTTTTTCTTTAATAAAATTATTAATTTCTTTAACAGGATTAACTTGATCTTTGATAAAATCTTGAATAATCTGAATAAAATAAATTTCATCTGCTGCCGGACCCTTGTATACATAATGAACCCAAGAATATTTTTTAGTATGTTTGGTAATTAAGCTCCATATTTTTGGATATCTATCTTCTAATTTTTGAATTAAATTTTTATTTTTTAACTTTTTAAAATAGTTCAATAAAACTTTGTCTTTTTTAATTTCTACTAAAATTTTTAATAAATCTACTTCTTGTAATTTATTAAAAGTACTTTTTAATGGAGTTGTTAAAATTTCAAAATATTTTTCTGCCTTTTTTGTTTTTAAAATCTTATTTACTTCATCTGATAAAAAAGTAGTATCTTGAAATTCTAATAAAGATAAAATGGGGCCATAAGAATATAACTCAATATTATATTTAATATATTTTTGATAATAATTGTTTAATTCTTTATTATTTTTATTTTTCAAATTTTTCTTTATCTTTTGAGTATATTTTATTTGTCTGTAGCCCAATTCTTCCATCTTATTTAAAATCATTCTTAAAAATTTGGGACTCTGCTTTATTTTTTTAACTAATAGATTATGAACCGTTTCCCAATTTTTAGACAAACGATAATAAATTAAAAAATTATTTTCTAACTTTAAAAATAAATAACAGGGCTTTCCAATTATTTCCTTAGCATCATAAAATCCCTCTATTAACATAAAAATAGGAAATAGAGCAACATTATAATCTTCAGCTATTTTTTCTAATTTTTCTCTGGGCATACCTTAAATTTACCAAAAATAGCCCCCTTAAGCAACCAAAAAAGGAAGCCGATGGCTTCCTTTTTAAAAAATATATAAATATTCTAAACACTAACTTTAACCCCTGGACCCATACTTGAGGCTAAAGAAATACTTTTAATATATGTACTTTTTAATGAACTTGGTTTTGCCTTTTTAACTGCTTCCATAAATTCCTGAATATTTTCAATTAATTTTTTATCATCAAAACTTACTTTTCCAATACATAAATGCACATTGCCAGAATCATCATTTTTAAAAGTCTCTTTGCCCCCTTTAAGCTCCTCTATAATTTTAGCTATATCTGGACCGATTGTTCCTGATTTGGGGTTGGGCATTAAGCCCTTTTGTCCTAAAATTTTAGCAATTTGAGCAATCTTGGGCATCATTTCTGGTGTAGCTACGGCGACATCAAAATTACATTTTTTGGTCTTTTTTATCTTAGCTATTAAATCATCAGCTCCAGCCAAGACCGCGCCTGCTTTTTTAGCTTCATCCTTTCTTTCGGTAAAGGCGGCTATTGTTTTTTCCTTGCCATTGCCATGAGGAAGAATAACCATAGACCTTACAATTTGATCTCCTTTCTTAGTGTCTATTCCTAAGTTGACATGAATTTCTATTGAAGCATCAAATTTTACATTAGAGGTCTCCTTAATCAATTTAACTCCTTCTTCTATAGAATAAATTTTATCTTTGTCAACTTTTTTTCTTAATTCTTTAATTCTTTTTGACTTTTTTGACATATTAATTTCTTTCTTTCGAGGTATTAACGCATTTTAAAATGCTCCCTCGTTATTTATATTATATATTAATTTTGAATTACTAATTTTGAATTTTGATTGAATTATAAATTTTAAATTTCGAATTACTCACTATTCTTACCATCTAATGTTGAAATTATTCTTCCAAATATTAAAGTTAATTCTTCGGCTTCATTCCATAATATTTTAGTCTTATCATTATTATTTATTGAATGAGCTAACATTCTTAACCAGTGTTTTGTTTCTTGAATCTCTTTTTTACAAATATATATCTTATTCCTAAAATCTTTTCCAGAACTAGCACTATTTGCTTCCATATAATTAGCACCAACACTAGTTGCTGAACGAACTAATTGATTAATTAGTACTTTGTCAATAATATTCTTTTCCAAATTTTTACAAAGATCTATTACTTTTTCTCCAAATTTAGCCGTCCTTTCTTCTAAATCAAAAAGGGGCTTCTTTTTTAAATCGCTTTTCATTTTTTTATATTTAATTTATTAAATTATTCGTATAGTATTCGCCTGCCTGCCGGCAGGCAGGCATAATTAGTATGTCATTCGCCTGCCCTGAGCTTGTCGAATGGGTAGATTAGCATTATTGTTCCGTTCTTTTATCTTTCTTAATTCTACTCCAATGAAATAAATAAATTGGAAACCCAACTAAAATCATGGCTATGGCTCGAGCAGCATCTGCTTCTCTACGAGATTTATTATAATCAATATTCTCATTCATTTGTTTCCATGTCTCATAATCAACTAACCAATTTTGGATCATTTCTTGGTCGGAACTCGTTAGGCTTTCACAGCTCTTTATCGTCTCAACCTGTTCTACTTCTCTATCTAAATAAATGCTACTCGGTTTTTCCATATAATAATCTCTATCAGCATTGGTAAAAATAAAGGTCTTTAAACCTAAATTTATAATAGAAACTGCGCCAATAATAAAGACTATTAAACCAATTGCAGTCATTAAATAAAGATACACAACTCTTATCCAATTTTGTTTCATGGCTTTAGTTATTACTAATTATTATAAATATCTATTATCCTATTATACTATTAACCTGTTAACAATTATTCAATCTTTATCCCCATTTGTCTCGCCGTACCAGCAATAATTTTCATAGCTGCTTCTATATCATAAGCGTTTAAATCTGGTAATTTTTTTTCTGCTATTTCTTTAAGCTGGGCTCTAGTAATTGTTCCTACTTCGTCTATTAGGGGATTGCCAGATCCCTTTTTAATTTTAGCTGCTTTCATTAATAAATCTGAAGCTGGCGGAGTTTTTAATATAAAACTAAATGTAGCGTCTTCATAAACAGTAATAACCGCTGGCACAATGTCTCCCATTTTATCCTTAGTAGCGTCATTAAACTTAGTACAAAAATCCTGAATATTTAAACCGTGCTGGCCCAAAGCAGGGCCAACTGGAGGTGCGGGATTTGCCTGCCCGGCCCTTATTTGTAATTTTAAAATTGTTTTTACTTTTTTTGCCATAATATTAATTTTGAATTATCAATTTTTAATTTCGATTGAATTATAAATTGTTAATTTTGAATTATTTACTATTTAACGTTGATACTATCTTACCAAATATTAAAGTCAATTCTTCGGCTTCACTCCATAATTTCTCAATCTCATTATTATTGTCACCGGATGAATGGGCCAACATTCTCAACCAATGTTTTGTTTCTTGAATTTCTTTTTTACAAATATAAATTTTATTCCGAAAATCTTTTCTAGAACTAGCACTATTGGCTTCCATATAATTAGCACCTACACTAGTTGCTGAACGAACTAATTGATTTATTAAAACTTTACTAACAATATCAATTTCTAAAGTCTTACAAAAATCTATCACATTTTCACCAAATTTAGCCGTTCTTTCTTCCAAATCAAAAAGGGGCTTCTTTTTTAAATCGCTTTTTATATTATTTTAATTAAAAATTAAATCATTAAAAATTCACTCAAAATTCATCATTCGAAATTCAAAATTAAATTAGATTTTCTTTATCTGAAGAAAATCTAATTCTACAGGCGTTTCTCGACCAAACATAGAAACCAAAACCTTAACCTTACCATGACTTTCATCAATAGAATTAACTTTACCCTCAAGGCCCTTGAAAGGACCATCTATAATTTTTACTCTTTCTCCTTTAACTACATCAATTTTGTATTCCGGCTCTTCTACACCCATTCTTTTCTGCAAAGCCTTAATTTCTTCTTCCGACATAGGAACTGGCGTTGTTCCAGAGCCAATAAAACCCGTAACATTGGGGGTATTTCTAGCTACATACCAAGATGCATCGGTAACTATCATATTAACCAAAACATAACCTGGAAAAATTTTTTCTCTAACGGTTTTTCTTTTGCCGTTTTTAATTTTAATTTTGGTCTCCGTGGGTATTAAAATATCAAATACATAATCCTGCATATTCATTGATTCGGCTCTTTGTTCTAAATTTCTTTTAACATTTTCTTCATAGCCAGAATAAGTATGCAATACATACCAATGGCGGCCTACATTTGGATCTTGTTTGGGCATAAATTAGTTAAAAGTATAAAGGTAAAAGTAGAAAGTATTATAATAAGGATTTAATAAGTCCTGACAATAATTTTGAAATTTCTACCAAACTATTATATAAATTATTAAATTCCTCTTAATTCCCATAAACCGCTCTTCTTAAATTTTATAAAAATTATTTAAAAAACTAAAACCAAACTTTTACCTTTCAACTTTCACCTTTTACCTATTTCACTACTACCTCTAAAACTTTGGTTAAAATAAAATCAACTATTCCTAAAAAGGCAGCTACAAAAATGCTGATAAATAAAACTTGACCAGTTTTTTTTATAACTTCTTTTCTGGTTGGCCAAACCACCTTTTTCAATTCCGCAATAGAATCTTTAATATAATTTTTTAGTTTGTTTATCATAATAACGCGATGCTAATCCCGCCTTAATTTTTACAAAACTATAACGGGCAATGATGCTAATACAATACAAATTAAATACTCTGAGCTAATATAAATAATTCGATTATTAGCATAGTATTCGTATGATTAGTATTCACCCTGTTAAATGGGTAATTCCTTATTTAACAGGGTAAATTCGTATATTAGCATTTTTATTAGTATACAAAAAAGCATAGCTAGAAAGCTAACTCACTATAAAAAGTATAGCTATGATCAGATAAAAAGTCAATATTTAAAACAACTTTTTCATTTTAAATCTAAGTCTTTAATTTCTTGCCAATTATTCTCGTCTAAAACTGTAATTTCATCTTGACTAATAATATACATATAATCATCTAAGTAGATGGCTCTTTGCACTTGGGTTTTGCTCAAAGCCTTTTCTAATTTTAGCTTATTTCCATTATAGGAAAATATATAAGCACCCTTGCCACCGGGCATAAAAAATACCTCATGTTTAGAATCTAATAAAAAAGCATGATGATTATTTACTGCTTCAGACCAATATTCATCCAGCATATATTTATCTTTTTCTTGCGGTTGAGAAGGATTAGAAACATCAAAAACAGAAAGTTTTACTTTGGAGCCCTCCTTTCCTATTCCTAAAATAATATCATCAGCTAAAGGATGTAAATAAGAAGAATAGCCCGGTATTTTTAATTCACCTTTTAATTCTGGGCTGGATGCATTTGATAAATCCAAAACATAAAATGGATCTATTTGTCTAAAAGTAACTACATATCCCCTGTCCTTTAAAAATCTTACAGAATAAATCTTTTCTGTTTCACCTAAATCTTTTATAGAACCAATTTGTTTTAAATTTTCATTTAAAACATAAACATCATTTATACTGGAATTACTACCAAATCCAAAATAAAATCTATTCCTTTCACCAATGGTGGTAGCTATTCTTAAATTACCATCATATTCATCTAATGCAAATTGATTCAATGGATACCCAGGAACGCTCCCATTTGCTTTTATTTTGAAATCATCTAAATCAATTTTAATAATACCTGTTTTTTCCAATTCACGCATATGTTCTTGATGGTATTTTTCCATTCTATTGGAAAATTCATTTTCAACTCTTAATCTCTCATCTCTATCTAGAGAACTATAATATTTTTCTAATAAATATTGCATTTCAGACATTTTTGATTGTTGACTTAAATCATATCCTTGCAATTTAGCTAATTTGTCTGTTAATGAACTTGGGACTAAATCAGAACATTCTTGAGACAAAAATTTATAAAAAAATCCAATAGGACTTTCTGTATAAAAATAAGTTATATAAAGAGAGTCCTCGGACATATAAACTGTAGAAGAATTACTAGAGCCAACAAAAGAGGTCTTATCCTCTATTTCTCCAGAATCTGGATTGATTTTCATAGCCGTAAAAGTGGAATCAGCATCAATTGCTACACTAGGATGATATATATCAACACATTTTAATTCAATTGATTCGCCCTCAATCATCAATGGTCGAATAGGGCAAGGGCTGGAAACGTTTATATTGGTTTTTGTAACAATATAAATTTGACCATCATATAATCTAGTATCTACTAAATAAGTATTGTCTTCTAATTCCATATCCCATTTTTTTTCTGGATTCTGTGGATCAGATACATCATATCCGTAAATTTCAGAATCATCAAAAACAACTAAAATTTTATTATTTAATAATAAATTTCCAGAATTCTCTATTTGAGACAATTCTTCCATATCTTTAATAGGAAATGCTCTGATAATTTTTGTCTCACCTTTATAATCTCGAGGCATGTAATCTGGAATTCCCATTCTATAATAAACATTGCGTTGATTTAAGCTATAATAAATATTTTCCCCATCTGTTTTTACAATATCTGGCTCATCAATACCTAAAACCTGGACATTGGTTTCAGAAACCCTGCCAGCTGTTTGAGGTTCCACTACCGCACCCATACCCTTAGATTCTGACTGAAGCATCGTGTCCACGCCTGCTTCCATAATCATATCATTAGCCCTTAAAGAGCCACCATAACTCATAACATTGTCTTCAAATTGTTCATAAACTAATTGCATATATTCTTTAAAATCTGCTTCTGATTTAAATTTTTCTATTTTCACATCTTCTCCAGCCAGATTGTTAACTTTATTTTTAATGATGTTCTTAAAATTTTGTAAAACAGGAAAATTCAATCTATCACTGGAGCTATAATAAAAAATAGCCAGCAAAGCCGCAGCCAAGACAATAATCAAAATAATCATCCCTGATGCTTTTAAGTGTTTATTAAACATAATTTTTGATATTAATTATTAATAATTTAATTATAGCATAAATTCCAAGCTCTTTATAAATTTATACGAACCAGAAAAAAAAGTGGAGCCCGCCAAAGCATATCTGCCTTTGCTTTAAAAATGGCTACGGCAAATTACCCACAACGCATTCATCCACGCGCAGAAGTGTAGAGCATTCTGCGTAGGCGGGTAACATTAAATATAAAATCACGGCTATAATAAAACCCGTGATTGTTTTTGAAACTGAAGAATAATAATTTAACTGTTTTTGTATAAAATAGGTTCGAAGATAAGAAGCTATGGGGAGCCACCATAAAAATATAGATTAAAACTATGTTTTTTTATTAATTTTTTTTTAATTCTGATATTAATTTATTTCTTTTATCAACCCATTTCAATATTCCATTTTTTGCTTTAATACTTTTTACTGTTTTTACTGTATTTTTAAAATTAGTAATTTTATTTTTTTGTTCTAGATTTCTTTGATAATACTCGTTTAAATATTTTGGTAATAATCTTTCAAAAAACTTTTTTAATAAATTTCCATCATAATATTCAGTATTTATATTATCAGCAAAATTTTCTAAATCTTCAATTCTCTCATTATAATGACCAGACAATGTAACCTTATTTTCTAAATTATTAATTAATTTAATATTTTTTTTATCTAGTAATGTCGAATATATATTTGATCCTAAAATTGACATTCCTTTAAAAAAAGGGAATAGGATTCCATGAATTTTTTTAGCAATAATGATGGGTTGTTTTTTTAACTCTTTTGCTTGTTTAATAAAATTTAATAATTCATTTCCAGGTAATACCCACTGTCCATTTTTGATTAAAATTAAAGTTGGTATCTTTTTATAAGTAGCCTCAATTATCAATGGTTGTTTTGATAATATTGAAATATTCTTACAATAGCAATTAAGTATTTTTATAAAATTTTTAGCATTTTTAACAGAACATAGAAAATTATTTATATCTTTTTCAATTTTAACCTTTTTCTTTTTATCGTCTCTTAAAAGAGGCTCAAGATTTTTTTGAATAATCACACTTTCGTCATTTAAAATACTTAATAATTCTGGATCGAATCTTAGTGAACCTTTTCCTACGTCGCATAATAAGTATTCTAATTCTCTTTTAACTATCACTTTTTTGTCTGATATTAAGTTATCCAAACGATAACTGTAATACTCCATTAATTCTTCACCATTAAGTTCGGACAGAGGAGATGTTAATAATTTCTTTTTTATATTTTTAAGTGTTTTTAACATAATTAGTATATATAGTATGAATAATAATTTATTTTTTAGAAAATAGTGACTCCTTTATAATATTATAAAGGAATAAGATAAAAGTCAAAGTAGAAAGGTTATAATATTATAACCTTTTTATTATTTTATTTTTAATAAGATAAATTGTGTTAAAAATGTCGCGATTAGCATTGAAAAATGTCGCGATAAAACCCTTATTTTTAGCGTTTTTATAAATAAATATGTTAAAAATGTCGCGATTAGCATTGAAAAATGTCGCGATTAATGATATGGTTTAAATATGAATAAAAAACAAGAAAGACAAATTAAAATAACTTCTTTTATGGAGAAAGAAACAGAGGTATCAGTATCTGATATTTTGTCTTTTTTAAGTACTGATGTTGATAAAAAAACTTTACAAAGAGATTTAAAAGGGTTGGAAGAAAAATTTTTAATCTCTAGAAAAGGACTGGGAAAAAATACAGTTTACTTTTTACCTGAATCTTATGGGGTTTTAAAAGAAATTGATGTTGAAAAATATTTTTCTGTTCCATATGTTGAAAGAGAAATAAAAGAAAATTTTAATTTTGAAATTTTTAAGATTTTAGAGGTTGATATTTTTACTGAAGAAGAGAAAAAGAAATTAGAAGATTTACATAATGAGTTTATAAAGAATTTTTCGAAATATAATAGTCAGACTCTTGTTAATAAAGAATTTGAGAGAATTATGATTGAGTTTTCTTGGAAATCTTCCAAAATAGAAGGAAATACTTATTCCCTTTTAAGTACGGAAGCTTTAATAAAAGATAATATAGAAGAAGAAGGCAAAACCAAGGAGGAGGCTCAAGTGATTCTTAATCATAAAGATGCTTTTAATAAAGCTATTCAGAATAAACAAAGATTTTTAAAATTAGATTATTTTGATATTGAATATATTCATAAAGTTTTAACAAAAGATCTTAAAATCCCAAATAATATTAGAAATGGAACTGTTGGTATTGTAGGTACAAAATATAAACCTTTAGAAAATAGTTTTCAGATTAAAGAAGTTTTCCAAGAAATGACTAATTTAATAAATAAAAAGGATTCTTTTTTTGAAAAGGCATTCTTATCTTTAATTTTAATCTCATATATTCAAGCTTTTGAAGATGGAAATAAGCGAACAGCAAGAATGATTTCTAATTCTATTCTTTTAGCATATAACTCTACTCCACTTTCTTATAGAATAGTTGATGTAAAGGAATATAAAAAAGCGAGTTTATTGTTTTATGAGATAAATAATATTTCTTATTTCAAACAGATATTTATTGAACAATTTGAAGATGCTGTAAATAATTATTTTAATTAAATATTGGGATATCAATTTTTTGTTTAAGAAAATAAGTTCGAAGATAAGAAGCTAGGGAAAGCCAACCTAGTGCATGTTTCGAGGGACCGACTGGAGTCATTATAATGACGGAGGTATCGAAATGCATAGTAGATTGTAAAAAAGCATCTCAAGTGAGATGTTTTTTTGTTTAGCTTATTTAGAAAATATTATTTAACAATGCTTCCCATAATATCTTGGAAGAATACTAATTTTTTTTTATAGTAAACCCTTTCTTTACCAATAAAATATTGCCAATCTCCTTTAATCTTACAAACATATCTCCAACCTTTTTTTTTGTATTGTTTTGGTCCTCGAAAAGGTTTGTTAGGATTAGTGTTCCGAAGTGCTTCTTTTAAAAACTCATATGTTTCTTTGGTATTAGTTTGCTCATTATCAATATATTGACCTTGATAACTCATAATCCAGAAAGGATTTTTTTGGTAATAAATTATTTCTTTTCCAGGAGGAAAAGTATGTCCAGTATAACTATCGAAATATTCCCAATCTTTTTCAGAATAATAATATTCTTTATGACCCGATAACTTTGATTTAGGACATTTTGTTTTTTGACGTTCTAAATCAGTTCCAGTATAAGTTTTAAGATGTGCTGTATGCAAAAATTTAATAAATGGTTCTTGCAAGTTTAATTTATTTTTTAACATATTTTTCTTGTTAATAATTATACTTAAATTTTACCATCTGGATTGTCAAAGAACAATAAAATTAATTCTCACATTAATTTATACGAAATAAAGAACAAAAAGTAACACCAAATACAAAATCACGGCTATAATAAAACCCGTGATTGTTTGTTTTACATTAAAATTCTTTACACATAAAAATTATAGGTATATGATTTAAATATAATAAATAAAATAACTATATGGCAAAAGTAAAAATTTTAATTAAAGGTTACGTAAAAGAAATAAATGGGAAAGAATTTGCTTCTTCAACAACTACTTTAATTCAGGATAACGGTATAAATATAGTAGTTGATCCGGGCATGAATAGAAGTACTTTATTGGATAATTTGTTAAAAGAAGATTTAAAACCAGAAGATATTAATTTTGTTATCTTAACTCATGCTCACTTAGACCATTCTCTTTTAGTTGGGATTTTTGAGAACGCTAAAGTTTTTGATAATAGTGACGCTTTTTCTTTTGATGGTCAAATAAGTCAACATAAAGGCGAAATACCAAATACTAATATAGAAATTATTGATACCCCTGGTCACGATCAATTTCATTGTTCGGTTTTAGTTATAACCAAAGATCTAGGTAAAGTAATTGTAGCTGGTGATGTTTTTTGGTGGACTGACGAAGAAAAACAAAAAATAGATAAACAGAGTTTATTAGAACATCAAGATCCTTATGTTAAAGATGAGAAGGCACTAAGAAAAAGTAGAGAAAAGATTTTAAAATTAGCTGATTATATTATTCCTGGTCATGGAGAAATATTTAAGTATAAATAACAAAGCTATTTGTTAAAAATATTAGAAAAGATTTCTAATTTTCCATATAATAAGTTTGAAGAGCAGAAGCTAAGGGGAGCCACCACTTTTTCCTGTCCTGAGCCTGCCTGCCCTGAGCTTGTCGAAGGATAAAAAGGTGGCAAGAAAAAAAATCGTAATAATAAAATAAAAACAAAAAAACCTCTTAAATCTAAGAGGTCTTTATAATATATATAATTTATTCAAACCATTGAATAGTGTAACCATTTGGTGCTAGGTAAATATTCACTCTAAGACCCTGATTGTTTTTTCAAAAATGCTTTATAATTTTTATCATTCTTTGCTGTTTCTAATAATAAATCTCTCACGTATTCTGCTTTTGATTTCTTAATTTTGGAAAACTTCCAATTTAAATATCTTTCTATTCTAGAAGAAATTCTCAATGTAAACTTAATATTAAATTTTTCTTTAATGAGGTGCCCGGACTCAAGTGACTCTAAAAATTCAATTAAAAGTGACTGAATATTTTTTTCTTCTGACTTATAAAATTTTAAAAAGAAAAATTCTCCCAAATTCTTATCATCTCTAATATATGACAACTGTTCTGGTATAGCATGGCCTTTTTCTATTAAATATAATACTGGCTTTTTATATGCCAGGGCTGTAGCAATTATATAAACCGTATCTGATGCCATATGTGTTCCTTCTATAATTACAGCTTCAATTTGATCATAGCTGATGCTTTTTCGCGCCTCTATATCTCCTTTTGATATTTTCTTTTCTATATTACTAACTAAACTTACGCCAAGCTTAACAAGGAGCTTATGTATTAAAACATACCTCTTTTCCCATTTCTTTTCAGATACTTTGTCTAAATTGACACAATAATAAAGTTTCATATTGTTTAGCTGGTTAGCTTCTTAGCTAAATTAGCTTGTTAGATTATTGGGTTCTTAATTTATAAGTCATTCTATTCAACATTCTCATTACTTGACTTAAAAAATCATCAATTTTTGTAAAATCTAATTTTTTTCCAAAATTTAACCTTTTAGCAATTTCAACTTGGGTTTCTAATTCTGCTCCGGAAGAATAAGCTATTGTCAAAAAATTTAAATAACTCCTTCTACTACTACGTCTTCTTCCTTCTGCAACATTAGAAGGTATGGAAACTGCCGACCTCCTGGTCTGGGAAGTGAGGCCATATAATTCTGAATTTGGATATTTCTCACTTATCTTATATATTTCTACAACTAAATCCATTGCCCTTTGCCAAACTATCAAATCTTGATAACTATTAACATAATCGCTTTTCATTTTTTTATCCCCCGCCTAATTATTTTTTAATATTTAAAATATCTTTTTAACATCACCTCACAACATAACAAATTTTAAAATTAAATGTAGGGATTTATACTAAATTATTAAATCACTAAGCTAAATAAGCTAAAAAAGCTAATCAAGCTAAAATGCTAAAAATTCTCCTTGAACATTATCTTGCAAAATTTTTCTTATTTTATTTTGGTCTCTTGTTTGTCCAAGTATCCAAGATAATTTTGCGGATAAGCAATCAGAGGTAATTTTGCTAATTGTAATAATATTATGTTTTAAAAAATCTTTTCCAAAACCAACTTCACTGTAAAAAATTAGCATTTTTTTATTTTTGCATGCTAAATCAAAAATTTCTATTAATTTATCTTTTTTAATAATTTGATCAGGAAAAGCTCTAAAGATAAAAATATTTACTGGACTATTTTTGACTAATAATTTTTCTAAAACTGTAAAATCCGGAATATTATTAAAAAATATAAAATCGTCATTAAAATTATAAAAAAACTTCATTTTTCCTTTTTGTTCATCAATTTTTTCTAAAGATAAACCAAAATCAATTTTAGCTAAATATTTTTTACCAACTGATTTAAAAATATTTAAATCATGTAATTTAGATCTTTTAACTCTAAAAGGTGCAATTACCCTATTACCATAAATGACACTAATCTTTTTTAAATTGGTATTTACAATTTGAAAAGCATTAATTAAATTGGCTTTAAAAGATAAATCAGGAATAATACTATCTTCAGTTTGAATAACATTTGAGCCAGTTATTACAATTGGCTTTGATGGATTTTGTATTTGCCAAAATAATTGATTTGATAATAAAGGAATTGTATCTACTTCATGAATAATAACTATTCCGTCAAATTTACTAATATTTTTTTCAATCACTTTAATTAAATCTGTAATATTTTTCTTATTTAAATGGTCTCCTAAAATAACGTGCGTTTTAATCTCTGCTGTCATTAAAAGTTCTGGAACAAGCTCCAACCATTCTTCTATATTCTTCTCTTCTTTCACAAATTTAAAATTTCCTTTCTTATCAGAAAGGCCTGTCCCTCCATAAAATATTAAAAGTATTTTTTTCATCTTTATTCCTCTTCTTTTTTAAAAAATAAATAAAATATCGAAAAATTCATAAAAATACTAGCTATAGGACCAATCCAATTCAAATGTTGTTTATTAATATAGGGCATATACCAAGCAAAAAATATCCCAAAAATAAACGCCATCAAAGTTCCACTAATCAGCCACAATAATATTTTTCTATTTACTCCTTGAGATTTAAAGTACTTAGTAAATAATACATAATAACTAATAAACAAAATTAGCATAAAATACACCCCATATGCTAAAAGCAAGAGGCTGTTTTCTGCCTGATACATAAATCCACCAAATTTACAGGTACCCAAAAAAAGTTTTCCAGAGATAATAATGTAAAACATATAGATAGAAGAAATGGTGATAATATATTTTAAGATTTTATTAACCTTATATTTATATAAAAACTGAACAGAAAATAAAAAGAAAAATAAAAAAATAGCTGTTGCGGCTATATAAAAAATTCTGGTAATTATTAAAAAAATGTATTCTTCTCTAATTAAGGAGGCAATTGCCCATCCTCCTGACCACATTGCGGAAGCAAAACAAATTAGAGAAAAGTATATTTTAGCTATATTAGCCTTTGTTTTTTTGAGAACAAAAAAACCCAATAATGTATTTAATAAAGTGACAAGCATCAAAATTGAAAATCTTATCCACATATATTTTATCCCCACACCTATCCCCCTACAGATAAGTATTTTATTTATTATTTATAATTTAAAATTTGTTATTTGAAATTTGTAATTTGACACTTGGTGTTTGGCCATAAAGGAGAAACTTCGTTTCCCTTCAGGGTAAAGATTTAGAATTTAGGATTTGAACAGGGGCGTCTATCTATTTTCCGACGGCTTATTCTCAAAACATTCCAACTTACACCTTTTTTAAAATTTTGTCAAGGGTATGTACTAGAAGACCACATAGGTAACACTTTTGTATATTTCTGAGTAAATTCAAT
>CAZXCJ010000010.1:0-6903 GCA_964639335.1 uncultured Gammaproteobacteria bacterium
ATAGCTTTAATGCCTTTTAATTCCACCCCCGTTTTGTTTTTATTTAAATCCGTTCTTTCTAAATCACTTTTTTTCTTGGTGGATTGAATATATTTTTCTACTTCCTTAAAATTTTCAATACTATTTTTCAAATCTTGAACTAATTTATGCTCTGGAGCTAAAACCATATAGGTAGCTCCATATAAAGTATCTGGTCGAGTAGTAAAAACTTTTATTGTCTGTAGGTCTAATAAACTTTTCAAAGCTTCGCTTACATTTTCAAATTCTTGAAAATAATCTTCTTCTTTGGTCTGGTCTGCACTTTTTCCAGTCACTTGAGAATAGTATAAAGCGCGCATCGGAAAATAAATATCCACTTTGCTTAATTCTTTATCCGTTAAAACATAATCTCTCCTATCTTTTGTTTGCTGATAAGTGCCATCTGGATATAAAATTGTCCAATAATCTTTATAATAAAATTCCTTCCTGCCATTATTCTTGCGAGCAATATTTTTATAAAAATCTATCATTTTTTGACAAATTTCTGCTTGGGACAATTTACTTTTATCAATATTTTTTAAAGCTGACCTTTTGGGCTCTAAAGAATTTACATCTTCCATGCCTTCCGAAGCTTTAGCGAAGGAAGGACCATTAAAAAATACAGCCGTGTCCATAGAAATAACCGGCACATTATACTTTCCTTTATATGGAATGATTTTTTTGAAAGAATTCTCCCAAGCATCCTGTCCATCTTCATCTACTTCTATATAATCCGGCACTTTTTCTATTTTTAAATCTGGATTAATTCTAGAAAAGAGTTTCTTCAATCTTTTTAATTTTGAATCATTCCCACTTGCAAAATATATTTTTTTGTAATCCTTAATTAAAAATTGAGAATTGGAAATTGGAAATTGAATCAATGCTCCTTCCGATTTTCCAATCCAATTTTTTTGCATAGTTTTTAAAGCATGAGACCATTCTAATTTACCTAAGTCCTCAATTAATTCATCGGCATATTCAGTAACTTTAAAAAACCATTGCTCTAAATCTTTTTGCGTCACCTCGTTTTTACAACGCTCACATTTTCCGTCCACTACCTGCTCATTAGCCAAAACTGTTTTACAGGACTCACACCAATTTACTGGCGCTTTTTTCTTATAAGCCAAACCGTTTTTATATAAAAGCAAAAAAAACCATTGCGACCATTTATAATAATTTGGATCGGAAGTATTTATTTCTCTGTCCCAATCATAAGAAAAGCCAAGGCTTTTGATTTGTTTGGTAAATGTCTTAATATTATCAGCTGTACTTTTTTGAGGATGAATTCCAATTTTGATAGCATAATTTTCAGCAGGCAAACCAAAAGCATCCCAGCCCATTGGATGAATTACTTCATAATTATTCATTCTTAAATAGCGGGAATAAATATCAGTGGCTGTGTAGCCCTCTGGGTGGCCAACGTGCAAACCAGCCGCCGAAGGATACGGAAACATGTCTAAAATATATTTTTTGTCTTTGTTTGATTTATTATCGGCTCTAAAAACATGTTCCTCTTTCCATTTTTCCTGCCATTTCTTTTCTATTTTTTGATGATTATAATTTTGTTCCATCATAATATACTAATAATTATGCTTAATTTACAATTAACAGTTAAAGGTTAAATTAAAATTGGTAATTGAAAAATTAATTATTTACCCCTCACCTCTTTTGCAAATTAATATCAAAAAATTATTTTAAAAAGATTATATAATAAAATTAAAATATTAAATTTTCAAATCAAAGGGTGGATGGGTTTAATTCAAATTGAAAATTGATTATTGCGAATTTAAATAATATACTAAAATTCTACCATTTTTTCAATCTAATGCAATAAAAACTTTTACCCCCTCCCGCTTCCCCTTTCCCTTTTACTCACCCATGTCCTTTACTAAAAATCTTAAATGTCTTATGATAATAATTACTATTTAAAGCTAAATAATAACCCCAAATCTATATCAGTAAAAATTACTAGATATTTACTCCTCTCTATAATATACACCATTAAGGCAATTGAAATAATTGCAACTTATCTTTGGAAAATTTTTATCTTTATTTTAAAAATTATTTTTTGGCTTCCTGGCAAAATACTAAAATCAATAGTATTAAAAATATATCATCTGTTTTTAAAAATAAAAAGAAAGGATCAAAAAAAAGAAAAAAATATATTACCACAATATAAAACTAAAATAAGTAAAATTTTACCTATTGTCTTATTAATCTTAATCGGAATTTTAACTATTGCTAATAATATTTTTGCTAAACCGCCAGAACCAGAGGAATTTGGTAAAAAGGCCATTATATCCAAATTAATAACTTACGAAAATAAAGAATTTCTCAATAATGATGAAATTATAGAGGAAGCTGGGCCAGCTATAATTCCTCAAAAAACATTAGAAGAAAAAAAAGTTGCTTTAGAGGCCCCTCTTCCTCAGGCACAAGTAAATTTACCAACCCCTACTTCTACTATTGCAATGACCACTAATGAAGAAACTGCTTTAATGGCCACGGCTCTATCAGAAGAAGCCCTAAAAGAAGGACCTCGCAGTAAAATTATAGAATATGCAGTAGAAGAAGGAGACACTATCAGCGGTATAGCTGAAAAATTTCAAATCAGTGTAGCCAGTATATTGTGGTCTAATGATTTAACTTATTATAGTGTTATCCGTCCTGGAAAAATTTTAAAAATTTTACCTACGACTGGCTTAATTCATACTATAAAAAAAGGTGATACTATTTCATCTATAGCTAAAAAATATAAAGCCGATGAAGACAAAATATTAGAAACCAATAAATTAACTTCTGCTAATCAAATATCTATTGGCCAAGATTTAATAATTCCAGACGGTATTAAACCAGCCGCTGTTATAACCACTTATACCACCCCAACCACCATTTTTACTCCGCCAAAATCATCCATTTCTGACTCTACTACTAAATTATTGTGGCCCACAACAGCTAAAAAAATTACTCAGTATTATTGGTGGCGACATCCTGCTGTAGATATTGGCGGAAAAACCGGAACTCCTATTTATTCTGCTGAATCTGGAACTGTTGAAGTGGCTGGCTGGAGCAATGGTGGATATGGCTATTATATTATTATCAATCATGGTAATGGCATTAAGACGCTTTATGCCCATGCTTCTAAATTATATGTTAAAAAAGGTGAAAATGTTTCTCGCGGACAAGTAATTATGGCTATGGGTACTACTGGCTGGTCAACTGGCCCTCATTTACATTTTGAAGTCAGGGTTAATGGTTATAAAAGAAATCCTTTAAGCTATATTAGGTAGAAAATCAAGAAATCAAAAAATCAAAAAGACGCTTTTTAAAACGTCTTTTTATATTTAAAAAATATTATTTTTATTATCTTAACCTTTTTCCCCTGAATCAAGATAAAAATCTTTTATTTCACTATCGCCTTTTTCTGTATCTGGGCCTTCATTAACAAAAAATTTTATAGCTTCATCTAAACTTTCATAAGTTTGTCTTCTGCCATCAGCCAATTCAAAAATAATAGTATCGCCAGCTTTAAAATTTTTAAGTTTCTCATACATTTCATATTTCTTTAATTCTGTCTCCTTTAATTTAACCTCTGGTGAAATATCTGGTGCTTCTTCTGGAAATTCAAATTTTTCTTCTAGTTCGTCTGGGGTTTTTATTTTTGCTCCCTCTGGATTTTCCACTTTTGACCCTTCTGGGTCTTCTACTTTATTTCCTGCGGGAGTTTCAAATTCTTTTTCAAAATCCATATTTTTAATTTTAATGATAAATACATTTTTATCTTACTATAAATTAATTTAAAAACAAGTTTTAGGTATTGATTTTTACTCCAAAAAATAGTATTCTTATTTTTACTAAGCGCCGTCCTGCCTGCCGGCAGGCAGGTAGCTTCCTCCTTCGCTACGCTACGGAGGATCTCCGCTTCGCTTCGACAGTTGGTTCCCAACTTCGCACATAGTAATTAGATTTTAAATAAGTTATTTGATAACATAGAGTTAATATAAAAAATATGCGCCGTTAGCTCAGTTGGTAGAGCAGCTGCCTCTTAAGCAGACGGTCGCAGGTTCGAATCCTGCACGGCGTACCATCCTTCGCCAAGTCAGACTTGGCTTCGGATGGCACGGCCATCCGTGATTCCCGAAAGGGAATAGAAGGATAGTCCTTCGAAGCCTTGGCGTAAAAGGACACGAGTATCTCGATTTTATCGAGATTTTTTAAATTAAAAATCAAGATAAAAAATAACAATTATCCTATTTAAAAACCCCGCGAATAAACAACGGGGTTTTATAAAAGATTTTTTAAGCAGCCTCCCGATCAATGAAAGCCACCTTTGTTCTTGTTCGAGGAATAAAAAATTCCTCTTCCCCCTGAACATCATGCTCAGGATCGCAAGACCAAAATTTAATTCCAAATTCTGCATCAATCCTATTTGTATTTGATATTTTTTCAATATCTAAATACAAATAAGAGATCTCTGATTCTATTATCTGATCAAAAATTCGATCTTTCTTTTTCATTTTCTTTTCCATAACCTTAATATCTGCAACTACATAGAAACCAAGATCTGCTTCAGTAATGTTATAAAAAAAACGAAATAGAATTTCTTTGCGATCAACAACAAAACCATTTTTCCAATGAGCTTCAATTTTACGTTTTTTATTTTCCGGAACAAAAAACATATACTTACCGTTCTTGGGAACCCTAATTAATACATTTCGAAAAATTTTTAATGTCTTTCTCGAAATTCTTTTGCTCAGAGTTCTGCCATTGCGTCCTTGCTTTGCCATTATATCCTCCTAGATACAATTATTTTTTTATTTTTTTAGAAATCTTAATAGATTAGCATAAATTTAAAATTGTGTCAACCGACCCCGGGGGTCGGGCACCCCGGGGGTGGCTAAAAAAATCAAAAAAACCCGGCTTTATGCCGAGCCCATCCTTACTCCCCTGTCCGCCGAAGCTCACAGAGCGTAGGCGGATTGCTTCTTACTCCTTGCTCCTTATTTACTTCCAATTTAACAAAACTAAACCCATTCCAATAATAATTGCTCCTACAATTTGAATACTAGTAATGCTTTCTTTAAAAATTAAAAATCCAGCCAAGGTACCACTAATGGCCGATAATCCTATCCAGAGCCAATTCATAATTACTAAATTCTGAAATTTTAGAGTAAAAGCAAAAAATATAGCGGCCAGACCCAAACTTAAAAATGCTCCCAGCAAATAAAAAACATTTCTATGCAAAAACCACAACTTACCCAAAATCATTGCCAGGGCATCTAATAATCCAATTAATAAAACATATAAAACATAAGTCCAGTGCATAAGTTAGTTAAAAGTTAAAAAATTAAAATTAAAAATAAAATTCAAAATTGAAAATTTCGTTGAGCTGAGCTCAATGAGTGGTACTGTATTCTTAAAATAGTTCGAACACATTTCGCCGCCTGCGGCGGCGAGGAAGCCCCCAAAAATTCGGAGCGGCTTCGCCGCGATCTTTGACAATTTCAAGTTTTTCTTTAGTGGCAAATTCTTTAAATTCTCTTTATAAAAAAGAACTGAGCAAAAAATTTAGGTCGCCAGCCATCCACCGTCAATAATCACTACTGCTCCAGTCATATAACTTGAAGAATCTGAAGCAAGAAAAACAACCAATTCTGAAACTTCTTCTGGCCGGCCAACTCTTTTAAGAGGCACCCGTTGAAGCATCGCTTTTAGCATCTTAGGATCTGATTTAACTACATCGATCATCGGAGTTTCTATCATCCCAGGAGCAATGGCGTTAACGCGAATATTAAAAGGCGCCAATTCCACAGCCAAAGCTTCAGTCATTGCAGCTATACCCCCCTTAGAAGCACAATAATGAGCAATATTCGACATACCAATTCCTTGCTGGCCCATAGCCACAGAAGCAATATTTACTATTACTCCTCCTTTTCGTTTTTCCATAACTTTTGCCGCGGCTTGGGCGCATAAAAATTCTCCTTTAAGATTAATGTCAATTGTTCTGTCCCAGTCTTCTTCTGATAATTCCAAAAATGGCTTGAATTGGGCTATTCCAGCATTGTTTATTAAAATATCAAGCTGCCCGAATTTTTTAACGATTTCAGCTACAACTGAATCAACCTCTGATTTGTCTGAGACATCCAGCTTAAAAGCAATCGCCTTACCACCAGAGCTTTTAATTTCATCAACAACTTTTTGGCAGTCATCTTGATTAATATCAGTAACAGCAACTTTTGCTCCTTGCTTAGCTAAAGCAATAGCGTGAGATTTCCCCATGCCCCGCCTTGCGCCGGTTATTAGCGCCACTTTGTTTTTAAGGTTTTGCATAATTTTAGCTTTTTAAATTTTAAGTTATAGAATAATTTCTCCCGACCTAAGAGAAATTTAATGAAAAATTTTTCTTTTACTTTGAATTAAATTCAAAACAAAACCGCCAATTGATTTTTTCGCCCAAAATCCCCTACAATTTGGTCGCCGAGCGAAGCGAGGCGACACCAAAACGCTTGCAAAATTCTTACTGGTGCACCCGGTAGGACTCGAACCTACAACCTCTTGGTCCGAAGCCAAGCACTCTATCCAGTTGAGCTACGGGTGCATGTTGAATAATTATTCTTTTTTAAAATATCTCTAATTTGCTGACGAAGCAATCTTCTTCCTTTAGTAGTTTTAAAAAACTTTTCTCTTCTCAGGACATCACTCTTCAAAAAATATACTTCATAATGTATTAATTTTAAAGGACGTTTATTTCTTGTTGATTTAACCTTACCTCGTTTATGATCTTTAATTCTGTTCGTTAAATTAGATATAAATCCTTTGTATAAATTATTATCTGAAAGCAATAATATATAAACATAATACATAAATTTTTATTTTAATCACTCT
>CAZXCJ010000010.1:7003-15280 GCA_964639335.1 uncultured Gammaproteobacteria bacterium
CGGACTTGTCATGTCGAATGATGTGATGACGGGAAGCTACGGATGCGTAGTTGATATAAAAAATTAATTTTCAATCTCTATAAGATTTAACACTAAATCAACAGTTTTGTCAATCTCTCCCTCTTTATTCACAACCTGATAATCAAATTTATCAGCTATCTTTAATTCATTTCTAGCCGTCTCTAATCTAATTTTGATTTCCTTTTCTGTAATATTTGGTCTTTGTCTTAAACGATTCTCTATCTGTCTTAGTGATTCTGGCAAAATAAAAATAGTTTTTAGATTAGGAATAAGTTTTTTGATATTCATTACTCCCCGCACATCAACTTCAAACAAAGGAATCTTGTTATTTTCAATAATTTTTTCTACTTCTTTTTTCTCAACTCCATAATAATTTGAATGTACTTTTTCGTTTTCTAAAAATTCTTGATTATCAATCTTCTTTTTAAATTCTTCTGTATTATAAAAATTATAATTTACACCATTCTTTTCACCTTTCCGCATCTTTCTAGTAGTAGAAGTAAGAACTTTTTGCAAATTTGCATTACTTTCTAAAACTAAATTAATAATGGTTGTTTTTCCTACTCCCGAAGGACCGACAATAGCAAAAATTTTATTTTCCATAATTCATAATCCTTAATACTTAATATAAAACCTAAGAAGATAGACAAGCTAAGAAGCTAACAAGCTAATTACTTCCCCCAACTCCTGTGGCAATTTAATCTCAAATTTTTGTACTTCATTATTTAAATCTTTGAATTCTAAATGATAAGCGTGTAAAAAAATTCTATCTAAATTAAGCTTATCTTTCTGTCCTTTAACATTATACAAATCATCTCCCACAACTGGATGATTAATGGACTGCATATGAGCTCTAATCTGATGATTACGCCCAGTTTTAATTTGCACATCTAATAATGTATAGTGGTCAAATTCTTTTTTAATATCCCATAAGGTTAGAGCCTCTTTGGCATTCAAGTGCTTGGGCTTGGCTACCATTTTACCACTGCGTCTTGAACGTTCAATGGGGAAATCTATCTGTCCTGTTTTATTTTCCATTTTTCCATGAACTAGGGCAAAATATTTTTTAATCACTGTTCGGTTTTGAAACTGAAATTTTAAATTTTCAAACATTTTTTGATCTAAAGCGACAACTAACAGCCCTGAAACATTTTTATCTAAACGGTGCATTATGCCCGGACGAAATTCCAAACCCCCACCACCTTTTCCAAGGTGTAGGGGTGAATCATCTCCTACTTCTTTAATTTGTGGATATTTCTTTTTTAAATAATCTACCAAAGAATATTCTTGAATATCTTTTGTTCCATGTATAATCAATCCGGCTGGTTTTTCTATAACTACATAGTCCTTGGTCTTCTTAATTATTTTAATATCTTTTTTTAAAGAAAACCCCCCTCGCCCTCCTTGAGGGAGAGGGGCTGGGGGCGAAGGAGAAACCTCCACCCCATCTCCTTCATCCAACCAATAATGTTTTTTATTTATAATTTTAGAATTAACTTTAACAAATCCATGAATAATCAAGTCCTGAATTTTAGCTCGCGATAAATCTTTTAAATTTTCCTTTAAAAATTTATCTAAGCGTAATTTGTTTTCTTTACATCTAAATTTTCTTTTCATCCCGTTAGATATTTTAAAATTAAAAAAATTTTCGTTATTATTAATTCCTAATAAGATTGATCCCATTAAATTTCTCATCTAATTATCTAACAGGATTCATAAATTAATAATAACAGAAAAACTGAAAAACTAAAAAACTGAAAAACTAATGACTATCGCCTACCCGCCATAATTTTATAAAAATTAAGGCGGGCTATTGCCTAACGACTAAAATTATTAGTATAATAAACCTAACAATGCCAATCTACGAATTTACCCTGTTAAATAATATTTTGAAAAAATAATTTAACAGGGTGTATACCAATAATACTAATATGATACAAATAAATATTCTAAGCAAACGAAAGTAATTTTTAATTATTAGTATAGTATTCGTAGTACCTGCCTTCGCCGTAGCGAAACCACGGCTTCGCGCAGGCAGGTTGGTATCAGATTAGTATATTAGCATTATTATAATTCGTATATGAAAATAACTAAAGCCGTTATTGCGGTAGCTGGCGCTGGAACCAGATTTTTACCTGTTACCAAATCACAGCCAAAAGAAATGCTTCCTATAGTTGATAAGCCCATTGTTCAATATGTTGTTGAAGAAATGGTGGCCTCTGGAATTAAAGATATTATTTTGGTCACTACTTGGGATAAAAAACCATTAGAAGATCATTTTGATAGAAGTTTTGAATTAGAACACCATCTTAGGTCCCAAAAGAAATTTGACCGCCTGGAAAAAATTAAAAAAATATCTTCCATGGCCAATTTCATTTATATCCGACAAAAGGGTCCTTATGGAAATGGCACTCCCGCATTAAATGCCAAAAGCGTTTTAAACAATGAACCATTTATATATGCCTTTGGTGATGATCTAGTAAAATCAAAAATTCCTTTTACTAAACAATTAATTCAAGAATACCAAAAAAATCCTGGTGTAATTTTAGGTGTCCAAAAAGTAGAAAAAAAAGAAGTGCATAAATATGGAATCGTAAAAATGAAAAAACAGACCAAAAATCAAGTAGAAAAAATTATTGAAAAGCCCACTCTTAAAAAAGCGCCCTCGCAATTAGCGGTTTTTGGCCGCTTTATTTTAGTTCCAGAAATTTTAAATATCTTAGAAAAACAAGAGTTAGGCAAGGGTAATGAATTGTGGCTAATAGACGCTATTGAAAAATATATTAAAAACAACGGTCTGGCTTATGCTAAAAAAATCCAAAATGGAAAATGGCTAACTACTGGCGATCCATTAAATTATTTAAAAGCCACTATTGAATATGCCTTGGATAGAAAAGACATTTCTTTAGAACTAAAAAAGTTTTTCAAAAAAATTAAATAAAAATTAAATCTTATGAAAAATAAATTCAAAAAAATAACTTTATTATTTTTATTTGTCTTTATAATGAGTTCTGGCTTTCAATGCACCATTAATCCATTTGCTAAAAAACCCGCTCAATTAAACCCCGTTAAATTAACTGTTTGGGGTGTTTATGAAAATAATGATGATTTAAAAATTTTATTTGATAAATATACTCAAATTCATCCAACTATTAGTTTTGAATATAGAAAATTTAGACCTGATGAATATGAAAAACAATTATTAGAGGCCTGGGCCGAAGACCGCGGTCCAGATATTTATTTTTTACCTAATAATCTAATTCATAAATATCAAAATAAAATTACTCCTCTGCCTCAACAAATAACCCTGCCATATAGAGAAGTGAAATCCAGCGGTATTGGTTCTTTTCAAAAAACAGATATTATAGATTATGTTAAAAAAGTTTCTACTATATCGTTAAATGGATTGATTCAAAATTTTCCAGAAGTTATATATCGAGATAATGTTAAAGATAATCAAATATATGGATTGCCTTTAAGTTTAGAAACAATGGCGTTATTTTATAACAAAGAAATTTTAGATAACGCTAATATTCCTCTTCCTCCACAAACTTGGATTGAATTTAATGACATGGTTAAAAATATAACTCTTTTAGATGAGAATAATAATTTTATTCAATCCGGAGTGGCCTTAGGAGCTGTTGATAATATTACTAATGCTAGCGACATTGTGGCTCTTTTAATTATGCAAAATGGCATTCCTATTGTTGGAGATAATAATAAAATAAGTTTTGGTCAAGAAGATGATTTAAATTTAACTGTTCAAGCTATAAATTTTTTCAATGATTTTTCCAATCCCATCAAAGAAGTTTACTCTTGGAATAAAGAACAAAATGAGGCCATTGAGGCATTTAAATCTGGCCAAACCGCTTTCTTTTTTGGCTATCCTAATCATATAGAAGAAATTCAAAAAAATCCTAAAATAAATTTTGGCGTTACTAAAATACCTCAAATCTCTAAAAATTATAATCATGTTAATTTAGCTAATTATTGGGTTATGACTGTATCACATAAAACAATTTCTGCAGATCCGGCCTGGGGCTTTATTGATTTTGCTATCCAACCAGAAAATGTTAAAATGTATTTAGAGCAAACCCAAAAACCAACTGCTATACGCTCTTTAATAGAAGAGCAAAAACAAAATTTGAAAATTGGCCCCTTTGCCGAACAAATTTTAACTGCTCAGTCCTGGTATCGAGGCAATGATGCTGAAATGGCCGAAAGCTATATTTTAAATATGATTAAACAAATTAAAGAAGAAAATCTGTCTTTAGATGCCATTAAATCATTAATCCAATTAACTGCCTCGCAAATTAATCAGACAATTCAATAAGTTAAAAGTTACTAATTGCTTATTACCAATTAATAATCTAACCATGAAAACAATCATAAAATTGAGTATCTTTACGCTATTATTCATAATAATATTAATTAATTTAAATATTGTAGAAGCAAAAGAAGTATTTGGAGAATTTGGATGTTCTCCAGATGAAAGTATATGCGAAGAAATAAATGCAAAACCAAATCAATATTGTAGAATCGTTGATAATAAAAACTGTGATCCTAATTGTGATCTTGATGCTTTCTGCACAGAAACAGGTAAAATAGAAGGGGAGGGTATTTTTGCTGGAATAACTGGTATAGAAAGCGGAGACCTTGATTATAAAGACCTTTTGCAAGTAGGAATCAATGTTACTAAAATTTTATTAGGAATTATTGGTAGTGTGGCCTTATTAATGTTTATTTTCTCTGGCATTAAAATGATATTTTCTGCTGGCAATGAACAACAGATTTCCAGCGCGCGCAATATAATGGTCCAAACTGTGGTCGGCATTTTAATCGCTTTAGGCGCATATTTAATTATCAACTTTATTCAAACTACTTTGGATGTGCAACCCGAGTATCGAATCACTTCTGAAAAATTTAATAAATAAAGAATATAAAGATAGTAATTTTTAATAATAATCCATTCCATTCGCATCATATTAGTATTATTTCATTTGCATAATTAGTAACATTAGTATATTAGTATTTACACATTCGTATAAACAATATAACCATTTAATTGCCATGCTAAAAAAAATATTAAAAAAATACACTGTTCCTACTTTATTGGCTTTTTTAATAACTCTGCCATGTTCTGCTGAAACATTCTCTAATCCTTTGGGGGATGTAACCATTCCTGGTCTTATTGGTAAAATTATTACTGGTGCCTTGGGAATTGTCGGCTCTTTGGCTTTATTATTATTTATTTACGGCGGTTTTTCTTGGATGACCTCTGGAGGCAATGAAGAAAAAGTTAAAAAAGCCCAAAATATTTTAAAATCAGCCGTGTTAGGAATTTTAATAATTTTTACCAGCTATGCTTTGTTAAATTTATTCTTCAGCATATTGGCTCCTTAATAACTTTCATTTTCAGTCAAAAAATTGTATAATTCTAATATAGACAATTAATAACTTTATATATTAAATTTATTGTATAATAAATTTATATCCTCGCTTAATAAAAATTAATTAAATAAATTGCGAGTAATCGAGAATATCGAGCCAAGCTCGAATAGCTCGAAAAGAAAGGAATAAAACAAAATGTCAAAATTGACAAAAAATTCATTAAGCATTGCAATCATTTTGGTTGTATTGGTTCTTTTGGTTACCAATGCTCATGCCGCCCTAACAGTTCCATCGGTTAATAATTTAGGAACTGGAGATATTGAAACCTCTGCTACTAATATTATCAGTACCATTCTTACTCTTTTAGGTTTAATAGCTCTAGTAATTGTATTATTAGGTGGATTCAAATGGATGACTTCTGGGGGTAATGAAGAAAAGGTTGGTGAAGCCAAAAAATTGCTTGGCGCTGGCGTAATTGGTTTAATTATTGTTTTTGCAGCTTGGGCTATTGCTACTTTTATGATCGGAAATATCGGTAACGCTGTCTAATATAGTTTAGATCTAATCCCCCCACCTTTATTAAAGATGGGGGGTGATGACTTAAACTATATTATTATGATAAAAAAAATAATTTTCAGTTTTTTTATAATATCTATTTTTTTATTACCATCCTTGTGTTTGGGAGAAGGAGAATATTATGGCCTCAAAGAAACCGCCGTAGATTCTGGATTATCTCCATCATCTGGATCAACTCCAGCGCCTCAAAATATAATTGCTAAAATTATAGGTTATATATTAGCCATGATTGGCATTATACTTTTAGTTCAAATAATATTTGCCGGCTATACTTGGATGCTTTCCGGGGGGAATGAAGAAAAAATTAAAAAATCCAGAGATAAAATTATAAACTCTGTTATTGGAGTAGCCATAATTTTAATAGCTTATGTGGCTGTTAATGCCTTGTTTGATTTATTATTTAAGGTTACTCAAACATAAATAACTCTAATTAATAAAATACAGTAGAATAATGTTAAAGAATAAATTAAATCTGAAATCATTATATATTACTATTGGCATTTTAATAATACTAATACCCCTAATAGTTAGTGCTAATATTCCCGCCCTAGATTATACAAATTCTGGAGCTGCCTTTAACGATCTTAATACAACAGCTGGTCAAGCTGGTTATAAAACAGGAAGTCCAGAAGATATAATATTTGTTAGAATAAATGTATCTCAAATTATTGTTCGGGTTTCATTGGGTGCTTTAGGGATAATATTTCTTGTATTATTAATAATCGGCGGATATGAATGGATGTCTGCTGGGGGAAATGAAGAAACAATAGCCAAAGCCCGGAAAAGAATTATTAGTGCCACCATTGGCTTAGCTATTGTTTTATTGGCCTATGCTATAAGTCAATTTATTTTCTCAGAATTATTTAAACATACTGTACATATTTAGACATACTGTACATATTGGGTCTTAAAAAATAATAATAAAAACTAAATAATCCTTCACATGAAAAATTCTAAAAAAACCATAAAAATAATTAGCGTTTTATTAATTTTAACTTCATTATTAATAATATCTAATTCCTATTCTGCGTTAGCTCAAAATCTTACAAATAGTAAAGAAAATTTAAAAATAATAGGAGAAGGGGGTAAAATAGGTACTGTGCCAATCGAGGGCATAGGATACAAAGCCTACATAGAGGGAGATTTAACAACTATTGTCTCCCAAATCATTAGATTAGCTCTTTCTTTATTAGGAATTATATTTTTAGTTTTAATTATTTTGGGCGGTTATCAATGGATGACTGCTGGGGGTAATGAAGAAATAGTCACTAAAGCCCGGCAAAGAATGATTAATGCCGCTATTGGCTTAGCTATTGTTTTATTGGCTTATGCTATTTCTTATTTTATAATTTACTATATTACCATTCAAACTATAAATACTACTTAATTTTAAATATATGCTGAAAAAAAATAAAAAAATTCTTAGTTTATTAATAATAGTCACTATAATATTTTTAAACTTTGCTTATTTAAATATATCTAAGGCCGATAATTTTATTTTAGACCCCCTCACAGGTAACGATGGGGTAAGTGCACAAGCTGGATATGCTACAGCTGATCAAGATTCAATCATTTATACAGCTGGATATATAGTCAGAACGGTATTAAGTCTATTGGGCATAATGTTTCTAATTTTCATTATTTCCAGCGGAATTCAATGGATGACTGCTGGTGGGAATGAAGAAAAAGTAACCAAGGCCCAACAAAGAATCAAAAATGCTACCATCGGTTTAATTGTTATTGTGTTGGCTTATGCAATTACAGTTTTTTTAATGACCCAAATTCACTCTGCTTCACAATTAATTGCTACCTAAATAATTTTAAAGACAATCACTATGAGGTCAAAAAAATACATAATCAGTTTATTAATAATCTCAATTATTTTTTCTGTATTATTTTTAAATTCTGCACTAGCAGAAGAAGATACTAGTCATATAAAAGATATCGCTGAAAAATCTCTAAAGTTTAGAGAAACTGCTGGCTATGGTGTTCCGGAACATCCACAGGCGGTGGTAATATCAATTATAGATATTGTTCTTGGGCTTTTAGGATTAGGGTTCTTGGTTTTAATAATTATTTCTGGAATTCAATGGATGACTTCCGGTGGTAATGAAGAAAAAATAGATAAAGCCCGAAAAAATATTATTAATGCCACTATTGGACTGGGCATTATCTTGGCAGCATGGGTTATATCTAATTTTATATTTGAAAATATTCAAAAAGCCGCAGAAGATCCTTATTTTTGGCTATAAAAAATTAAATTATTTCTAAATTAAGCCCCCCACCTTT
>CAZXCJ010000010.1:15380-27893 GCA_964639335.1 uncultured Gammaproteobacteria bacterium
CCTTATTTTTGGCTATAAAAAATTAAATTATTTCTAAATTAAGCCCCCCACCTTTTTTAATAAAGGTGGGGGGCTTTTTTATTTTTAAAAACTTTGCTAATCTACCCTTGAAATGATATATAATATATATTATAGAGTATGCAATCTATAATTTGTAACCAGAACTCACCTCTCCCCCTATCTCCCCCTCTCCTTTACCCCTCTGTCCTTCGGACATCTCCCCTCAATAAGGGGAGAAAGGAGAGGGGGAATTAAAGGGGACAAAAATTACAATACTAGAGAAGAGAAAGACGGTCTATTAAAATTTCATCTGAAAAACAAAAAAAGCGACCATCAACATCTATGCAAAAAATAGTCCAGTTTATTAAAAATAATTATAACAAAATTTTCATTGGCTCAATTATCCTTTATGTTTTGATAATTTTTGTTTTTTTAATTATTAAATATAATAATTTTCAATATAATGCTTTAGATTTGGGAATCTTTAATCAAGTTTCCTTTAATTCTATAAATGGAAACCTTTTTTATTTTACCATCCATCCTCATTCCTATTTAGGCGACCATTTTGCTCTATTTTTAATATTTTTACTTCCTTTTTATAAATTATTTTCTTCTCCTTTATGCTTGCTTTTTTTACAGACCTTAATTATCGCTCTTTGTGCTATACCCATCCGTTTAATCGCTAAACATGCCTTAAATAAAAGCTGGGCTTTGATAATTCCCCTTTTATGGCTAATAAATCCTTTGGTCATCAACATGAATTTTTTTGAATTTCATCTTTTGCCCTTTGGATTATTTTTGCTCTTATTTACTATATATTTTTATCTAAAAAAAAGATTTAATTTATTTCTCCTTTTTACTTTATTGAGCTTAACTGTTCGCGAAGATATAGCTATTGTTATATTCATGTTTTCTATTTTAGCTTTAATTGAAAAACGAAAAATCAAATGGATCATCTGGCCAGTCGTTCTTTCCATGGGATGGTTTGTTTTAGCTCAAAACATTATCCAAAAATTCAATCCTACGGGTGGCTATAAATTTATTGCTTATTATAATTGGATTGGCGGAAATTCTCTTTTAGAAATTTTTGAAAATTACTTAATCCATCCTTGGCAAACCATTGCCCATATATTTTCTCTAAATAATATTATTATGGCCTTAGCACTTTTAATGCCCTTTGGCTTTATTCCCATTTTAAAACCTAAATATCTATTATTAGCTCTGGGGCCTTTTTTGCAATTTGCTTTACTTAAAAATTACGGTGGATATACTGTTTTAGCCACTCATTATGCCTGCCTTTTTTTACCAGCTCTAATATTAAGTTTTATCTATGCTCTAAAAAAAATATATTCTCCCATACAAATAAAGGAATCAAAATTTATAAAATTTTTAAAACATAATAAAACTTTAATTATAACTATAATTATAATTTCTAGTTCATATTCTTTATTTACTCTCTCTCCATTAGCTATAAATGCCAAAAATAAAGAACCTCAATATAATCAAAAAATTGAAAAAGAAATTTGTAAAGAATTATTAAATTATATACCTTTAAATGAGCCCGTAGCCTCTTCTATAGAATTTATACCCCAGTTATCTAATAGAGCTAAAATATATCCTTTGGGCTATGCTTGGATGGGATATAAACAGCTTTCCTATATTCCTTATGAATTGCCCAATGATGTAGAATATATAATTTGTGATTTTGATGAAATTTTAAATTATAATATTCAATATATTCAAAATAAAGAAGAAACAACCTATAAAAATAGTTATTTAAATTGGCAAAAAATATTTGCTAAAAACAATATGGCTCTTTTGAAAATCATAGATACTTATAGTATTTGGAAATTTAATCCTAATTTAGAAAAATCTTCAGAAAAATATCAAAATCCGCTTTATGAAATTAAAAATATAGACAAAGAAATAAATATTATAAATAAAAAATATCAAGACATTAATCAAGAAATAATATTTTTGGGTTGGGATAAATTAGAAAAAACCGAATTAAATCAATTAAAAACCACTGCCATTCAAACCATGCCCATTGCTCTATATTTTCAAAAAAGAAACGGTGTAGAAATAAAAGACAACTATCAATTACAATTAACTCTAATTCCTAAAAATAAATCCATTTCTGAATATACTAAAATATATCCTTTAACTTACGGATTTTATCCTAGCTCTAAGTGGCAAAACAAAGAAATAATAAAAACAAATTATTGGTTTTTAATCCCTCCTAAATTTTATGCTGAAGATTTTGCTCTTAAGTTAAATATTATAAATGCCCAAGGAACTTTTACCTTGGGCCAAAATAGAACTCTAATTAGAGATTTTCCAAAAAAAGATATTCTTCAACCAAATCTTGATATAGATTATTAAATTGTTAAATGGTTAAATGGTTAGATTGTTAGAATTCAACAGTTCAACAATATAACAATTTAACAATATATCTTCAAACTTTATTACTTCCCTTTCTTACCAAACTTCAACCTTAAAATATTTAAAAAAAAGCCCACTACTTCTTTGGGGCCTAATTTAGAAATTCCTTTTTGCCTATCCACAAAAGTAATAGGTATTTCTTTAATTTTAAATCCATTTTTTTCTAATAAATAAACCATCTCTTCTTGAAAAGCATAGCCATTGCTTTTTATTTTATCTAAATCTATTTTTTCAAAAACTCTGCAATGATAACACCTAAAACCCCCTGTAACATCCTTTGTTTTTAAATTAAGTAAAACTCTGGAAAAATCCATGGCCAATTTAGACATTAATTTGCGACGCACATTCCAGCCAATTATTCCCCCGCCCCTAACTCTACGCGAACCCAAACAAGCATCATGACCTTCTTGCACAGATTGAATAAGTTCTGGAATTTTATAAGGGTGATGAGAAAAATCAGCATCCATTTCAATGAGCAAATCCGCTCCTTTAGCTAGGGCAAATTTAAAACCCGCAACATAAGCACTCCCCAGGCCCATTTTTTTTGGACGCTTAATAATCTCCACTGGATAATCATTCATCATCTCTTCTACTGCTTCAGCCGTTTTGTCTGGGGAATTATCATCTACTATTAAAATTTTTAAGTCCTTAATATTTAAAGCCGATATTTTTTTAATTAAGGCCTTAATATTGTCTTTTTCATTATATGTAGGAATTACAACGTAAATCATAAATTTAAATTTATATCAAAATTATATAAGTAATTCGCATATAAATCAATTCTGCCCTATCCACTTATAAATCGCAGCGTATTTATCTAAATATACTTTTTGAAAATTTTCATCTTTTTCTAATTCTCTTCTTAAATTATCATGCCCCACAGAAACCAAAACATATCTAGCTTTTAATTCATGAATGATAAATTTATTACTTTTTTTACTCTTTACTTGTGTAAAATCAGACCATAAATTATATTTTTCCTGGTCGGCTTTATAAAAAAATGTTGGATCTAATCCAGCCATATATTGATTATAATCATTATAATAAAAAAGCATTGGGAACTCGTCCCAAGAACTATGAATTATAATTTCATCTTTTACTGTATTTTCTTTCAACCAATTCATTGCTTGCGCAAACATTTTATAATCATAGCCCGATAAAAGCTGTCCCCTTGTGCCGCTAAATCCTAAATATAAATTTATGGGAATAGTGATGCTGAAATAAATTAAAATTATAATAAATAAAATTCTTTTTTTTCTGTAAAAACTAATTAAATATTTTTTAAAATTTAAAAAAGAAATCACCTGGCTTAGCTTTAAAGCTGAAAAAATCAAGGCAAAAGGAATAAAATATTCTACATATCTTCTAGATTTTAAAGTTGCAACAAAAAAGAAAACTGACAAAAATAAGAATAAATGGTCTTCAATTCTATTTTTCTTAAAATACAAAAAATAAAAGAGTATTCCTAAAATCAAAATCAAAATAATCAAACCCGTTCCAGCCAATAAAGAATCATAAGCATATGGATACCATTCCTGTCCTACATTTAATATTTTTTGATAATTTATCACTCCTATTTCTACAAACTGCGTCCAATAAAAAACTAAATTTTTTGGAAAATAAGGATTGATAATAACACCCAAAATACAACCTATTAAACTATAAAAAAACAAATTCCACCTACTTTTATTCTTAATGGGTTTTAAAAATCTTCCTATTACTTCTGATAAAAAATTTTCTATTTTCTTATGCCTATAATTTAAAAAATAAATTAAACAATATATCCCTGAAATAAACGGCAGAAGCTGCCACCCGCCATAAGACCATACATATAAAAAAGAAAGTACAAAAAGAGGCCACTTTTTATTTTCCAACAAACAATTAATGCCTAAAATTAAAAAAATTAAAGACAAACTATTGGCTTTAACCAAATTTATTCTAAAAAGAAAAGGATTTATAAAAAGCAAGAGCAAGCTAAAGAAAAAAGCATATTTAACTCCTCTTTTTCTCAAAAACCAATAAATAATAGTTATTAGCGAGCTAGATAATAAAATGGTAGCAATTTTTAAACCAGAAAATGGAAAAATCGAAACTAGAGGAGCTAGAATTAAATGATATAAAAAATGATGGTCAGTAAAATAATTATTTAATATCGTATATGGAAGCCATTTAAAATTTAAAAGCATCCCTTTTTGAGATATTAATTCAGAAATTTTAAGATGATAGAAGGCATCTGGGTCTGCAAAAACAGATTCTTTTTGTAAATATAAAAAAACCAAAAAACAAATCAAAAATATTAAAAAGTATCCTAAATATCTATTTTCTAAAAAATAATTTATTTGCCACCAAAAACTTTTCTTTCTTTTTAAAAACATATAAATATAATACCAATATACGAATGTATACTAATTATACTAATACAATACAAATAATTAGCATAATATTTGTATTATTAGTATAAGATTAGTATATTAGCATTTTAGTTATTAGTATTTACCAATTTTTATTTTTTAAAACCTCAAATGCGTTTTAATTCAATCAATATATTAATATTGTTTCTATATTTTAGAATTTGTATGCTTTATGTTAAAATTATTATATTAATATGTTTTTTGCAAGGCCTATGAAGTATAAATACAAATTTTCTATCATTGTTCCCGCTTATAACGAAAAAAACAGAATTTTGAGAACTTTGGATAATATTTACAAACATTTTCAAAATCAGAACTCTGAAATAATAATTGTTGATGACGGCAGCACTGACAATACTGCTTCTTTTATTGAATATGAAAAAGAAAACATTGGCGATAATATAAAAATTATCAGCTATAAACCCAATAAAGGAAAGGGTTATGCTGTTAAAAAAGGAGTTGAAAAAGCTCAGGGTGAATTTATATTATTTACAGACGCAGACAATTCTACTCCCATAGAAGAATTTAAAAAACTATTTGCTGGTCTGCAAAAAGGTTTTGATATTGCCATTGGCTCCCGCTATTTGAAAAATAGCGACGTTAAAATAAAACAAAATATTTTAAGAATTTTAATCGGCAGATTAGGAAATTTACTGATTCAATTATTGTTAGTTAAAAATATTAAAGACACTCAATGCGGATTTAAATTATTCAAAAACAAAATTGCTAAAAATATTTTTACTCAACAAACTATTTATGGCTGGGGCTTTGATATGGAAATATTAGCCATTGCCCAGCTTTTTAAATATAAAATTATAGAAATCCCAGTAGATTGGTATAATTCAGCAGACAGTAAATTCAGTCCTATTAAAGACACTTTCCAAACATTAAGCGAATTAATAAAAATAAAAATTAATTTAATCACTGGAAAATATAAAAAATGACATTTAAAGAAATTATCAAATCTATAGATAAAAAAGAAAAACTATTTATTTTATATTTTTCTCTTTTTTTAATCCTGCTTTTATTGATTCCCTATCTTTATGGTTATTTTAACACCCCCGCCGAACATTATTATAATCCAATTTATGGTTTTTCTTCTGGCGATAAAAGTGTTTATTATTCCTATATAGAACAAATTAAACAAGGAAATTTTTTACTTAAGGACTTATATACTTCAGAAATTCAATCCCGCCAGACCCTAAATATTCTTTGGCTATTTATTGGATTATTCGCTAAAATATTTCATTTATCAGTTCCTTTAGTCTTTCTTTTATTTCAAATAATGCTTACTCCTGTTTTGTTATATTTATTATATTTATTTATTTCTTTAATATTTAAGAAAAAAATTAAAAGAAAAATAGCCCTTGTTTTTGTATCTTTAAGTTCGGGTCTAGGATTTTTAATAGCTATTTTTAGTAATTCCTTTCCTCCAGATGATTTTAACTATCTTCCCGTGGACCTATGGGTAGCAGAGGGCTTTACTTTTACATCTATTTTTAATTCCCCTCATTTTATAGCATCTTCAGCTTTGATGATTTTGATATTTTTATTCAGTTTTTTGGCTTTAGAAAATAATAAAATAAAATATAGCATATTATCTGGAATATTCGGACTATTACTTTTCAATTTTCATCCCTACCACGTAGTTAGTGTAATTGTAATTTTATCAATATATTCTTTTATACATGCTTTAAAAAATAAAACCAGCTTATTTTATTATTTGAAACATTTATCAATAATTTTAATTATATCTGCGCCATCCATCATATATCATGCTTGGTTAATGTTGAATGATAGTATCACTCTCGGAAAAGCCATGCAAAATGTATGTTTGACTCCAGTGGTCTGGATAACAATAGTAAGTTATGGATTTATCTTTATTGGAGCTGTAATTTATACAGCCATGCTATTAGATAGAAAGAAAGGGCTAAAAAATTTAGAGTTATTTTTAATCACTTGGTTTATAACTCAATTTTTATTAATATATTTTCCCTTAACCATTCAACGCCGACTTACTCAGGGATTAAATATATCCATGTCTATATTGTGCTTATTTTTATTATTTTATATTTTTCAAAAATTTCCTAAATTAAAAATTAAAACGCGCTTAGACAAAATTATCTTAGTTTCTTTATTTATACTTTTATTTAATATGTCTAATGTATTTAGTTTAATAAACATTTCCGCGGAACATCAACATGAAAATTGGAAATTTTTATACTATATTAATAAAGAGCGAAAACAAGCCTTAGATTGGCTAAAAAATAATTTAAAAGAAGAAGATACTATTTTATCTGAATATATGCAAGGAAATATAATACCAGGAATTACCGGAAAATCCGTTTTTATTGGACACGGCCATGAAACCGTTGATTCTGAACGAAAATACAAACAAATGGAATGGTTTTTTAGCGATGAAAATAATGATGAATTACATCTCCGATTTTTAAAACAAAATAATATTACTTATATAACATACGGTGCTAGTGAAAAAGAAATAGGAAACTGGACCCCGCAAAATAAAAAATACCTAGAAAAAGTATTTGATAATGAAGAGGTACAAATCTATAAAGTATTATAAACTAAATTTTCATCCTCTCCTTTAAATAATCCACCCATGGATTTGGTTGAGGATTTATTTTGTTATTTTGAGCTAAATAATAAGCTAGATAAGAAGATAATCCTAAAATATAGATACTTTCTGACCAAATATCATCCCCTGAAGAGTTAATTTCTATAAAACTTATCTTTTTCTTTTTTAAAATTTCTTTCATTGTCTGATAGCGTTTTTGATTCCTTTTAAAATATAATTTGGAATTAATTAAAATATATATAATACTTTCATTTAAATTTTTAGGGAGAGATAGACCCTCAAATTGATGGTGGCATATTTCTGGAATACTAAAATAAACTGCAAAATTTTTACCAGTTTCATTGATTTGATTCTGAAAAATATGCGCATTACCAACCAAATGTTCAGAGGCAACTATTATTGGAATTTTATTTAACATTTTTTTAGCAATTTTTTCTGCTATTTTTTTACTCTTTTTAAGATTACTTATCCCTTTGTCGATTTTTTTATCCTGAAAATTTAATAACTTTATTTTTTTAAACAAAGAAATAAAAATTGCCACAGAATAACCAATAGCAAATCTAGGATTTAAAGCATAATTATATTTAGCTTGATAAACAAACTTAGGGCCGGCAACTTGGGCTAATTTTCCTCCACTGCAAATTATAAAAATTTTAAATTTTTTTCTTTTAGCTTCCTTATAGCAGCTTAAAGTTTCTTCTGTGTTGCCCGAAAAACTGGAAACAATTACCAAAGTCTGCTGATTGACCCATTTAGGCAATTTATAATCATTAACTATTAAAATTGGTACAGATAAATGTTGTTTAAAAACTTTTCTAACTAAATCTGGACCTAAAGCAGAACCACCCATACCGCAAATTAAAACCTGATTAATGTTTTTAAAATTTGCTGGCAATTTAACAGATTTAAACTCTGTAAAAATTTGCTCAAATTGCTTGGGCATATCTTGATAAGTTTTTAAAACCAAATCTTGATTTTTATCATTCATAATTAAAATTATAATTAATAATTCTTAATTCTATTATAACATAAATATTGCCCATTTCCGCTTCTCCTGCTAAAATAATTAATACGTTAATCATTAATTTAAATCAGCTGATGGCTGAGAGCTAAAAGCTGATAGCTAAACCCATGTCTGGACATTCTAAGTGGGCAACCACTAAACACAAAAAAGCCGCGACTGATTCTAAAAGATCTTCTCTTTTTACTAAATTGGCCAAAATTATAAGCATTGCAGCTCGAGATGGGAATGACCCATCTATGAATTTTAGATTAAGGATGGCTATTGATAAGGCCAAAAGTCTCTCTATGCCCAAAGATAATATAGAAAGAGCCATAGCCCGAGGAGCTGGAACTGGAGAAAGCAAAGAATTAGAAGAAATTATTTATGAGGGTTATGGCCCGGAGGGCATTGCCTTGATAATCGAAATAGTAACTGATAATAGAAACCGCGTGGCTGCTGATATTCGACATATTCTTACAAAATATGATGGGTCCTTGGGTGCCAGCAATTCTGTGCTCTGGCAATTTCAAAGAAAGGGCGTTATTTATCTAAAAAATGAAAATATCAGTGAAGAGCAAGAATTGCAAATCATAGATGCTGGCGCAGAAGACATTGAAAAACAAGACAATAACATCAGAATTATAACTGCCATGGAAGATTTACAAAAAATTCAAGAGAAAATTACCAAAGGTTCCGATCAAATATCTCGAGCGGAGTCGAGAGACCGAAGTGGAGGAAAAAATATTATTGAAATAGATAATGCTGAGCTTGAATACATTCCAGAAAATACTATTAAACCTCAAAATTCGGAAAAAATAGAAAAACTCTTTGAGGAATTGAATGAAAATGATGATGTAAATAATTTTTATTCCAACGCTGATTTATAATCAATTGCCAATTATCATTTTCCAATTTTTATTGAATTTACAATAATCAATTTACAATTTCTATCAATTAAAAAATAGTTTAATAATAATATTAATAATTGAGTATTGACTAATTGGTTATTAACCCTGTTAAATTATTGTTTCACAATAGTATTTAACAGGGTGAAATTCAAATTGAAACTTGGTAATTGTAAATTATTCCTCATATTTATTGGAGCAATCTAACAAAAAAAACAACCAAACTGATGTTAAAAAACAAAAAAAACAGAATCATCATGGGTATTGACCCTGGTCTAGCCACCGTTGGTTATGGTCTGATTGAGGTCGAAAAAAAACAAGCAAAATTTATCGCTTGTGGTTGCATTGAAACTAAAGCCAAAACTGATTTTAATAAGCGTTTAGAAATTATAAATCAAGAATTAACTCAATTAATCAAAAAATACAAACCCAATATCTGCGGAGTTGAACAATTATTTTTTTGTAAAAATGTTAAAACGGCTATGAATGTAGGCCATGCCCGAGGAGTAATTATTATGACGCTTAGCCAAAACAAGGTTCCTTTTCGCGAGTTCACTCCTCTACAAATTAAACAAACCATAACTTCTTATGGCCGGGCCGATAAAAAACAAATTGCTGAAATGGTTAAACTAACTTTAAATTTAAAACAAGTACCAAAAAAAGACGACGCCTCTGACGCCTTAGCCATTGCCTTAACTACTTTGTATAGTAAAAAATATTAATAAGATTAAAATAAACAAAAAAATAGCTTTGAAAATGCTATTTTTTTAATAGATCTCCTTAGTGGAGGACGTTAGAACTGTGGTGGTGGAGATTTGTTAATAAATTCAGCTTAAAAAAGAAGTTGACATTTAATCAACCTCTTTATTTAACTTTGTCCCTATAAGTGATAAAAGTATATATTTATATTTTTACAACATCTTTTTTGTCTAGCTCTCTTGCCACCCTACCGAATAGAACAACTAATTTATCTTCACTAGCTCCACGAACTACTCCTTCTTCTTCATCTTCATCTTCAGCAAAAAAACCAGCCTTTTTAAGTTCTTCTATTGCTTCTGCAGTTAACCTTACCATATCGCCTTCTTTAATATCTAATTTTTCAGATGTGTCTATTTCTTCTTGATTAGGTATTTTTACTTCCATATTTTCACCTGTCATAATTTTATATTTAATTATTATATTTATATTTTACACTATGGATTGATTTTGTAAATAGAGGGCATCGATTTAATTTAGGGGTAACCAAAAAAAAACGCCTTGGATAAAGCGTTCTGGAGTGGAGCGGGTAGGCCCGCCCAAATTTTTATTTACATTTTTAATGTTTTTTGTAAATTTCTTTTAATATAATTTCTACCCCATCCAGTTTTAAAATATTTTTCTCTTTTTCTAGCATCTTCTTCTGATAAATAAGCTTCATAATATATCAACTTTAAAGGACGTCTACTTTTTGTAGAAAAAACCTTACCTTGATTGTGCTTATCTAATCGCTTTTTCAAATTATTAGTAAATCCAGTATATAATTTTTTATCAGATAAGCCTTTTAGTATGTATACAAAAAACATAAATAAAAATTTGGAGCGGGTAGGGGGAATCGAACCCCCGTCTTCAGCTTGGAAAGCTGTAATAATAGCCATTATACTATACCCGCAAGTAATATCTATTAAATCATATCTGGATTTACAAGTCAATTCTTTTAAAATCTATAAACTAATCCCTGCTTTTAAAACTTGCTCTTGAAAATTAAAATCTAAATCAGACCATTGAATAAATTCTGATAAAAAATATTTTGTTTCGGCTTCATTCATTAAAATATCTTGTCCAGCCACAGCTTTAAATGGATATAAATATATCTTATATTCTAATTCTTGTTCTGAATTGAAAAAAATTGATATCCCTACGGCTAAACCTTCCTGCGTATCTGCAGAAAAATATTGATCAAAAACAAAATTTCCTAAAGAGTAAAAAATTGGCTTATTTTGATAAATTTCCATTCCCTGAACCACGTGTGGATGATGGCCAATAATCATGTCTGCTCCTTGTTCAATAAAGCTATGGGCAATTTGTTTTTGCAAATTATTTTGATAATGCGTATATTCTACTCCCCAATGAATATTAACAATTACTAAATCGTTGTTCTGCTTTAAATCTTGAATTATTTTTTCCGCCTCTGCTTGATTAAATTTTCCATAAACCATACTAAAACCTGCTAAAGCAATTTTATAATTTCCTAAATTTACAATTTGAAAACTACATTCTCCAACTTGACGATCTACACAGCCAGAATAATTAAATCCTAAATTAGTTAAATTTTTTCTAGTTTCCTCTACTCCCCGCTGGCCTTGATCACTAAAATGATTATTAGCTAAATTAAAAAAATTAAAATTATAATCTTTTAATTGCTTAATTAAATCCGAAGAAAAACTAAAATCATAGGACATTTCTGGTTGATAGTGAGCCCCTTTATCAGTTACGGCTCCCTCTAAATTAGCACTAATTAAATCTACTCCTTGAAAAAATTTATTTTCTTGACCAGCTAATTTTTCAAAGATGTAATTTAGACCCTTTTCAGCAATTAATTCTTTCACATGGCGGTCCAACATTAAATCTCCAAAAAATAAAAAATTCAGAACTTCGGGATATTTTTTTATCGTCTCTCCCTTGCTTTTAAAAATTTTTTCTTGATCAATGTCTTTTTCTAAGGAAATTACTTCTTGACTATTAAACAATTCTGCCTTTTCTTTTTTTATTTGTAAATAAAAATAAAAAATCGATAAACTAAATGAAATTAAAAAAATAAATAAAGCGATAAATAGGGCCTTGCGCTCTTTCTTGTTTTCTGAATTAGAAAAAATATCTTTTTCTTTCTTCATATAATTTACTAAGTAGTTATGAATTTATTTTATCATCAAAAAACCAAAATTAAAAAGATTTCTTTACTATTCTTACTATCTTTGCTAAATTAAGTATTACTTAATCAGTAACAAGTTAAAGGTTACAAGTTACAAGTAGATTGTTGATGCTTGAAACTTGCAACTTGAAACTATCAACTATTTATGAAGATAAACAAAAAAGAACTACCTAAAAATCAAATGGAATTAAGTATTGAAATTGAGCCCAAGGAATATCAAGAATTTTTAGAAAAAACTGCTCAAGAAA
>CAZXCJ010000010.1:27993-31094 GCA_964639335.1 uncultured Gammaproteobacteria bacterium
ATTGAAATTGAGCCCAAGGAATATCAAGAATTTTTAGAAAAAACTGCTCAAGAAATGTCTAAAAATTCTAAAATCAAGGGCTTTCGGCCAGGCAAGGCACCTTATAATTTATTAAAAGCCCAATTTGGAGAAATGAAAATTTTTGAAAACGCTTTAAATGACATTTTAACCAATTTTTATTTTGAAGCTGTGCAAAAAGAAAAATTAGAACCAGTTTCCTATCCCAAAATAGATATCCAAAAAATGGCTGTAAATAATCCTTTAATTTTTAAAGCTACTATTAACTTAATTCCAAAAATAAAACTTGGGGATTTAAATAAAATTAAAGTCAAACCAAAAAAAATTGAAATCAAAAATGAAGAAATTGACAAAGCTTTAGAAACCTTAAGAGAAAATCAAGCTAGGGAAGTTTTAACTGATAAAAAAATAGCCAAAGGTGATAAAGCTGAAATAGATTTTACTGTTAAAATTGACAATGTTCCTATTGAAGACGGCAAATCCACTAATTATCCACTTATTATTGGTAAAGGACATATGATTCCTGGTTTTGAAGATAATTTAATTGGCAAAAAAAAGGATGAAGAAATAAAATTTAAACTTAATTTTCCCAAAAAATATCATAATAAAAATTTGGCTGGTAAAGAAGCAAATTTTGAAGTAAAAATAAAAAGTGTTTATCAAAGAGAATTGCCAAAAATGAATGACGAATGGGCCAAAAAAACTTTAAATTCAAAAGATTTAAATGATTTAAAAGATAAAATAAAAAAGAACTATCAAATTCAAAAAGAACAAGAGCAAGATAGAAAATTAGAAAATGAAATAATAGAAAAATTAATTCAAGATTCAGAAATAGGTGACTTTTCAGACGATTTAATTAAACAAGAAACCCATAAAATGATTGAGGAATTAAAACAAAACATTAGTCAACAAAAATTAAAATTTGAGGACTACCTTCGTCAAATCGGAAAAAAACTAGAAAATCTGGAAAACGACTTCAAAGAACAAGCCGAAAAAAGATTAAAGGCCTCTTTAATAATGAAAAAATTAATTGAACAGGAGAAAATAGAAATTACTGACAAAGAAGTCCAAAATGAAATTAAAATGGCTCAACAAATGTACAGCTCTAATGAACAAATAATTAAAACTTTAAATTCTCCAGAATATCAAGCTCAGTTAAAAATGAACCTTTTAAATAAAAAAGTGATGGAAAATCTGAAGAAAAAATGCGACCCGAATACACGAAAATACCCGAATGATCCGAATTTAAAATAATCAAATAGAATTAAATGGTAAAAATAATACATAAAGAATTATCATATAGGATAAATGGATTGCTATTTAAAACTCATAAAGAGCTCAGTCGTTTCTGTCGCGAGAGACAATGTGCCGATAAATTCGAAGAATTATTAAAAAATACTTGCTTGAAATATAAAAGGGAATATGAATTAAAAAAACTAAAACCAGATTCTCCAAAAGGCAATAGAGTTGATTTTTTAATAGAAAATAAAATTATTATAGATCTTAAAACAAAATCATTTATTACTAAAGAAGATTACTATCAAATATAGAGATATTTAAAAGCTTCTAATTTGGAATTAGGATTGATTGTAAATTTCAGGAATTCTTATTTAAAGCCTAAAAGAGTATTAAATAATGATTTTTATTCGGGTTATTCGGATAAAAATTCGGATAATTCGGGTCGGGCAAAACACAATGAATAAAACAATAAAATTTGTATTAATATCCTTCTTATTAGTCGCTTCCCTTGTTTTGGCTATAGTTATAAAATTCAATATAGATACTAAATCTTTATCCTCTTTGAAAAATAACATAAACAATATGGAAAAAATAATTAAAGAATCCACTTTAGCTGGTTCATTTTTTCCAGCTGAAGAAGAAGAACTAAATGCTTTACTTAATAATTTTTTAAACAATACTGAAAACAAAAATTATCAAGACATCAGAGCCATAATTGTACCTCATGCCGGATTGGTTTATAGCGGACAAACAGCAGCTCACGCCTATCAACAATTAGCAGACAAAGAAATTGATAAAATTATTCTACTTGGGCCAGCTCATCACCAATATATTGATAAACTGGCTTTAATGCACGCTGATTATTGGAATACTCCCTTAGGCAAAATAGAATTAGATAACAAACTAATTTATGAGTTAGAAAAAAATATTAATTTTACGTTTTTTGACCAGGCCTTTGTGCAAGAAAACTCTTTAGAAACTCAATTACCTTTTATTAAAAAAATACTGCCCTCAGCCAAACTTGTTCCTATCGCTCTTGGTGTTTTAAATGACGAACAAATTCAATCTGCCAGTGCCAGCTTATTAAACATTATAGATGAAAATACTATTCTAATAATCAGTACTGACCTTTCTCATTACTATCCCCAGGCTGAAGCTCAAAGAATTGATCAAATTTGTCTAGATTCAATTAAAAATTTAAAATTTAATTCTGAATGCGAGGCCTGTGGTGAAATGGGTTTAAAAATTTTATTTCAAATAGCCCAAAAATTAAATTGGCAAGCTGAAATTTTAGATTATAGCCATAGTGGAGAAATAACTGGAGACGAAAAAGTGGTTGGCTATGGCTCAGCAATTTTAACTGGAAAAGTAAACAATTTAAAAACTAAAGAAGTAGAAAAAAATTATTCCAAGGAAGACAAACAATATCTTTTAAAACTCGCTCGAGAAACTATTGAATATGCTTTTGAAAATAATAGGAAACAAATGCCAATTATTGAAAAAGGGATGTCTGATAAATTAACAGAAGAGAGGGGTGTTTTTGTGACTTTACATAAAAACGAAAAATTACGCGGTTGTATTGGCTACATTCAACCCATTGAAAAATTGTATCAAGCCGTGCAAAAAAATGCTTTATCTGCCGCCTTTAATGATCCCCGCTTTAATCCTTTAGAAAAAAATGAATTGCCAAATTGTGAAATAGAAATTTCTATTTTAAGTGTACCTAAAAAAACTACTTTAAATAATATTCAACCCAACACCGACGGAGTTATTTTAAAACAGGGGTCCAATCAAGCTACTTATTTACCTCAAGTTTGGGAAGATATTTCTGGACCAGCAGAATT
>CAZXCJ010000011.1:0-30993 GCA_964639335.1 uncultured Gammaproteobacteria bacterium
TGTTGACCAGCTTTTGTCCTGATTATTACAATTTTTTTGTCCATAAAATAAATATAGAGAAGGAAGTTTATTTTTGCTTAGCTAAATTTTTAATGCACTTAGTACAAATTTTAACTTTTTTGCCATTAATTTTTTTAGTTTGCAAGTTAATTTTATTGGTAGTTTTAGTTTTAATATTTGAGTGGCTTTTGGAAAAACTGGCTGTAGTTCCTCTCCCACAAATTTCACATACTTTAGCCATAATTTTTTAAATCCGAAATCCTAAACCCTAAATTTTAAATAACAAAGAGTTAAATTTGGATTTTTAATGATTATCATTTATAATACAGAGGATACAGCATTTTCGTTGACATGTCAACGAAGATGAGTTACAAGTTCCAAGTTGAAAGTATAAAGTACTTTTAATATAAAAAATTTGTAACTTGCAACTTTTAACTTTCAACTAATTTTATGATTTTATCTTATTTATTTGAATCTCCAATAATTTTTGTGGCTTGGTTAATAGCCATACTTTTTGCTTTGACGATTCATGAATTCAGTCACGCCTGGATGGCCACTCGTCAAGGAGACCCAACTCCTAAATTAATGGGTCGCTTAACTTTTAATCCCATAGCGCATATTGATGTTTTTGGACTGATAGCTCTTTTATTGGTGGGATTTGGTTGGGGCAAGCCAGTGCCGGTTAATCCAGTTTATTTTAAGGATGGGAAAAAAGGAGATACCCTGGTGGCTTTTGCCGGGCCCTTGTCTAATTTTATTTCCATAATATTTTTTGGATTAGTTTTAAGATTGTTAGTAATGTATTCCAATTTAGGACCGAACAATCTTTTAATTATGTTTTTGTTTTTTGTAATTATGATTAATTTAGTTTTAGGAATTTTTAATTTAATTCCCATACCCCCTTTAGATGGTTCACATATATTATTTAATTTATTGCCAGATAGTTTTAATGAATTTAAATATAAATTAGCTAAAAACGGCACCTGGGTATTATTGGCATTTATTATGTTAGATAGATATTTAAATATAGGTATACTTAGTGGCTTATTTGGATTTTTTTATAATATAGTTCAAAAATTAATATTTTTATGAGCTCAGGCACCTTAACTACGAAGCATTTTAAGATGCCGGGTAAAAACATTCTTGACCTTTAAAAATAATTATGTTATTCTAAGGGAACTTTTATTATTTTTTATTAACTAAATAAATTTAATATGCCGACAATAAATCAATTGGTAAAAGGCGCCAGAAAAGATAAGAGCAAAAAAACTAAATCTGCTGCTCTTAAGTTTAGACAAAATACTTTAAAGAGAAGAAAAAAACAAGATAGGGTTGGGGCACCTTTTATGAGAGGCGTATGTGTTAAGGTCACTACTTCTACTCCCAAAAAACCAAACTCAGCTTTAAGAAAAATTGCCAGAGTACGACTTTCTAATGGACAAGAAGTTACCGCCTATATACCTGGAATGGGCCATAATTTACAAGAGCATTCAGTTGTTTTAATTAGGGGTGGAAGAGTAAAGGATTTGTCGGGAGTAGCTTACCATATTGTTAGAGGAGTGTATGATACTCAGGGAGTTGAAAATAGAAAACAAGGCCGTTCTCTTTATGGCGCTAAAAAACTTAAGAAATAATTTTTGATATTTAATATTTGATTTTTAATTATTGACTTGCAACTTGAAACTTTTAACCCTTAACTAATTAACATTATGAGAGGTAAAAAAATACCTAAAAGAAAAATAAAGCCAGATTCTAAGTTTAATAGTCTGCCTTTGGGTAAATTTATTAATTATGTGATGAAAAATGGAAAAAAATCATTAGCTCAAATAATTGTTTATGATGCCCTAGATATAATTTCAAAAAGAACCAAACAAGACGGACTTTCTATTTTTAATCAAGCAGTTAAAAACGTTGGACCATCTTTAGAAGTTAGGGGCCGAAGAATTGGCGGGTCTAATTATCAAGTTCCGATTGTAGTTTCTGGTCAGAGAAAACAGATTTTAGCTTTTCGTTGGATTTTAGAAGCTACTCGGGCCAGAAAAGGAAAACCAATGCCAGAGAAATTAGCCGATGAGTTAATCTCTGCTTCTAAAAACGAAGGTGACGCTATTAAGAAAAGAAGCAATGTTCATAAAATGGCAGAATCTAATAGAGCCTTTGCTCATTTTGCGAGATAGTATCGCCTTTGGCGGAATTTCCAATTTCCAATTCTAAATTTTAATTTATTATTGAATTCATTAATTCTAAAATGAAAAGAACAATAAAGACAATTTCATTTGTACTATTAATGCTAAGTTTGGGCTTAGTATTATCTGCTTGTGTTAAAAAGACAGCTAAGATAGGAGATGAAAATTTTAGCGAGGACATTAATATAGAAAAAAGGGTTGATCAAAAAGATTCTCAAGAAGGCGATGAAGACGTTGAAGGCTTAGAAAAATCTGAGGAATTATCGGTTAATGACTGGAGAGTCTACGAAAATGAATATTTTAATATCAGATTTAAATATCATCAGAATTGGTATTTTCAGAGAGATAAAATTAATGAAGGAGATTATATTGCAGTTTATGGGTTTGCTCCTAGTGCCGAAGAATTAAATGATAAAGATTATGCAATTCAGTTGTTTATCTTAAATTCAGAAAACAATTTTATAGAGAATTTTTCTTATTCTCAAGAAAAAGAGAGTGGAAATAAGAAATATATTTTAGTTTCTAATCAAGAAAAATATCAAGAGATTTTAGATTTAATGTTTGAAAATTTAGAAATTTTAGATCACGAGGAAGAAGTTTTACAAGATGAAATAAGTATGTGCGGAGTAAAGATACAATTACCTTCTTTTGTTAATAAAGACGATTTTCAAGAAGTAAAAATTTTAGAAGGGGTCTGCATGTCTAGACTTTCTTCAGATCCATCATACAATGATTTGATACCACAACATCTTTTTACTACCCTTTTTGATATAATGGTCGTTGATAAAAATAAAGTTGATAATGAATTATATAATAAATTTACTAGTTATGAAGCGTATAAAAATAATAAAAATTTGAGAAATTTGAAAAATCTTGTTCTACCATTTGGTTGTATAAAAGGTCAAGTTATTTTATCTAAGGATCTTGATTTTGATTCATTTAATGGAATATCTTATTATGTTGATTGTATAAGACAGGATATTCCGGGGATAGGTCTTTATCAAATAGTGGAGAAAAGAGCTAATAGATTGATTTATGTAACTTATAAGTTATGGACTCATTCGGAATCAGATGATTTTAAAACATATTTTGATAATAATTACTTTTTTAATCAAGACACAAAACAACATAATTATAATGAAATTTTTAGTAATTATATGAATCTTATTTTAAAAGATGAAATCATTTCTAAAAATATAAAAGAATTAAATAATATTTATAATTTTTAGGAAATCAAATTTTATCAACTTTTAAATTTACAAATTAATAAATTAAAATAAACTTTCAACTTGAAACTTTCAACTTGAAACTAAATTAAACTTATGGCCGAAAGACAATATTCATTAGAAAATACTAGAAATATAGGAATTATTGCCCATATAGACGCAGGTAAAACAACAGTTACCGAACGAGTTCTTTTTTATACTGGAAAAAAACATAAAATTGGAGAAGTCCATGATGGTGAAGCAGAAATGGATTGGATGGAGCAAGAGCAGGAAAGGGGAATTACTATTACTTCTGCCGCTACAACCTGTTTTTGGGAGGATACTAGAATTAATATTATTGACACTCCCGGTCATGTGGATTTTACAGCTGAAGTAGAACGTTCCTTAAGAGTACTCGATGGAGCAGTAGTTATTTTTGATGGTAAGATGGGAGTTGAACCACAATCAGAAACAGTTTGGCGCCAGGCCGATAAATATCATGTTCCTAGAATGTGTTTTGTAAATAAAATAAATGCTTTAGGCGGTGATTTTGATATGAGTTTGAAATCAGTTAAAGAAAGATTATCTCCTAAAGCCCATGCTATACAATTACCTATTGGCACCCAAGATCAACATCGAGGAATTATAGATTTAATTGAAATGAAGGCCTATGTTTATTCTAATGATGAACATACTGAAATTAAAGAAGAAGAAATTCCAGCAGATTTAAAAGAAAAAGCCGAGAAACTAAGAGGAGAAATGTTAGAAAAAATAGTTGAATCTGATGAGGCCATGATGGAAAAATATTTAAGCGGAGAGGAATTGAGCGTTGAAGAAATAAAAGTTTTAGTTAGAAAGGCAGTTATTGCTGTTGATTTTTTTCCAGTTTTAGTTGGTGATGGCAGAACAGCAATAATAAAAAGATTATTAGATGCTGTGGTAAATTTTTTACCTTCTCCAGTTGACGTTCCTCCTATTAAAGGAACCAAGAAAGGCACAGAAGAAGAAATTACCAGGGGTCCAAAAGATGAAAAATTTTCTGCTTTAGCTTTTAAAATAGCCACCGATCCTTTTGTGGGAAAATTAATTTTTGCCAGAATCTATTCTGGGACATTAAAATCAGGTTCTTATGTATATAATTCTTCAACAGACACTAAAGAAAGAATTGCTAGATTAGTTTTAATGCACGCTAATGCCAGAGAAGAAGCTTCCGAGGTGTATTCAGGAGATATAGTGGGTATTATTGGATTAAAAAATACCAAAACGGGAAATACTCTTTGTTCAGAAGGAGATGATATATTATTAGAATCAATTGTATTTCCAGAAACAGTTATTTCTATGGCCGTTGAACCTAAAACCAAGCAAGATCAAGAAAAAATGGGTATTACTTTAAATAAATTAAGCGAAGAAGATCCCACTTTTACAATGCATACCGATGATGAAACTCAACAAGTCATTATTGCTGGTATGGGAGAATTACATTTAGAAGTTTTAGTAGATAGAATGAGAAGAGAATTTAGTGTGGAAGTTAATACTGGTAAGCCTCAAGTTGCTTATAAAGAAACTATTAAAACATCGGCCGAAGCAGAGGGTAAATATATTAGACAATCAGGCGGTCGTGGACAATATGGTCATTGTTGGTTAAGAATAGAGCCTAAACAAAGAGGCGAGAATTCAGAATTTGTAGATAAAATAAAAGGAGGAGCCATTCCTAAAGAATATATTCCAGCCGTAGAAAAGGGCGTTAAAGAAGCCCTAGAGGATGGTGTGTCGGCACATTATCCAGTAGTTGATATAAAAACTATTGTATATGACGGTTCTTTTCACGATGTTGATTCTTCAGAGGCAGCTTTTAAAATTGCTGGTTCCATGGCTTTTAAGGCGGCATGTAGAAAAGCCCAACCAATTATATTAGAACCAATAATGAAGGTTAATGTTAGCACCCCAGAAAAATATATGGGAGATGTTATCGGAGATTTAAATTCTAAGAGAGGTCAAGTTGGAAATATGGAAGATAGGGGAAATATTAAATCAATTGATGCAGAAGTTCCTTTATCAGAATTGTTTGGATATTCAACCACCCTAAGAGGTATGACCCAGGGAAGAGCCAGTTATTCTATGGAGTTTGACCATTATCAAGAAGTTCCTAAAAATATTGCTGAAGAGATAAAAAGCGGGGATAGAAAATAGCAAATTAAGTAAAAGGAAAAATGGAAAGGTCAGATGTTAAGTGTTAAAAACATGCGCATGTTGACATTATAATGGTTTTGCTGTAAATTATTATATTAAGTATTAAAAATAGAATATGATAGATTTGAATAAGTTTAAAGATATTTTAAAAGAAAATAAAGAGATATTTATAGCTGGAGAAAATGGAGAACCAGTAGTATTAATGTCTTTAGAACAATATAAAAAATTAAAATCTGGGCAGAGTTTTAATTTATCAAAGGACAAAGATGAATTTAATGAAGATTTTAATGAAGATTATATAAACAAGGTTAAAAAATCCATAATAGTTGATGCTGAGGACAATGTCTTATAATTCTTTTGATAAATACTTGCATTTCTAAAAAAGTTTTGTTAAAATTATACCACGTTTTCTAAAAAAAATATTATTAAAAAATTAAATTAAATAAGCGGGAAAGCCTGCTTCTATAAAGGAGAAACAAAACAATGACAGAAAATTTTGATAGATCAAAACCACATATCAACGTTGGTACTATTGGACACGTTGATCATGGCAAAACAACCTTAACGGCGGCTATTTTAAAAGTTTTAGCAGCTGCCGGTAAGATGGCTCAAGATAAGTCAGTAGACCAAATTGATAATGCTCCAGAAGAAAAAGAAAGAGGCATTACCATTGCTACTGCTCATGTTGAGTATGAAACAGACAAAAGACATTATGCTCACGTTGATTGTCCTGGCCACGCTGATTATGTTAAAAATATGATCACTGGCGCAGCTCAAATGGATGGAGCAATTTTGGTTGTTTCAGCTACTGATGGTGCCATGCCTCAAACCAGAGAGCATATTCTTTTAGCTAGACAAGTCGGTGTACCATCAATGATTGTCTTTTTAAACAAAATAGATCAAGTGGATGACCCAGAATTAATTGATTTAGTGGAAGAGGAAATTAGAGATTTGTTAAAGAAATATGAATTTCCAGGAGATGAAATTCCAATTATCAGAGGTTCGGCTTTAAAGGCATTAGAAGATCCCAAGGGTGATGATGCTAAAGCAGTTTTAGAACTATTGGACAAATTAGATGAATATATCCCTCAACCAAAGAGAGATTTAGACAAACCATTTTTAATGCCTATTGAAGATATTTTTTCAATTGAAGGTAGGGGAACTGTAGTGACAGGAAGAATTGAAAGAGGAATTGTTAAAATTAACGAAGAAGTAGAAATAATTGGCATTAAAGATACCACCAAAACAGTTGTGACTGGAATAGAAATGTTTAATAAATCTTTAGATCAAGGACAGGCTGGTGATAATGCCGGCATACTCTTAAGGGGCACAAAGAAAGATGAAGTGGAAAGAGGACAGGTTTTAGCTAAACCCGGAACAGTAACCCCTCATGCCGAATTTGAATGTGAAGTTTACGTTTTATCCAAAGATGAGGGTGGTCGACATACACCATTTTTTAAGGGCTATAAACCACAGTTTTATATTAGAACCTGTGATGTAACCGGTGATGTTGAATTGCCTGAAGGAACAGAGATGGTTATGCCGGGCGATACAGTTAATTTAAAAGTTAAACTTATCCATCCAGTAGCTTTAGAAGAAAAACAAAGATTTGCTATCAGAGAAGGCGGTAAAACCGTAGCCTCTGGAGTAGTAGTCAAGATTATTAAATAATTATGATATATTAATTCACCCTGAGCCATTAACCAGTTCAGGGTGAATTTTTTAAAGAAATATGGTGGAGCAAAAAGATAAAAAAATTGAAGAAAAAGAAGAAAATCAAGAAAAAACTTCTAATAAAATAAGAATCAAGATTAAGGCCTATGATCATGTCTTGATTGATCAGTCAACCAAGACCATTATTGATGTTGTTGTAAAAAATGGAGCAAAAGTAGTCGGCCCCGTTCCCCTACCTACTCATATTAAAAAATATACTGTTTTAAAGTCAACATTTGTGCATAAAGATTCTCGAGATCAATATGAAATGAGGGTTCATAAAAGATTGATTGATATATTAGAGCCGAACAAGAAAACTATTGATGCTTTAATGAGCTTAGATTTGCCAAATGGAGTTGACATTGAGATCAAGATGTGATATATTTTTATAGATTAATATTTATTTTTTTGTTTTATTTATTAGTATAGAAAACCCCATGGGAAGTGTCTATATAAGTAAATAAAATAAGGAGAAATTGAAATTTTTTAAACAATTCTGCCAATTTAAATGTAAAAAAGCAGAAATCGCAACTTTAGATTTTTAATATTAATTAAAGAGTTAAAGTTACGGTTTTTTGTTTATATTTATACTCATTATTATAATACCAATCTGCGAATGATATACCAACCATACTAATACAATACAAATTAATATCCTAAACTAGTTCAAATAATTTTAATTATTAGTATAGTATCCGTATAATTGGTATTCACCCTGTTAAATTATTTTTTCAAAATATTATTTAACAGGGTAAATTTGTATATTAGTATTATTGTTATTAGCATATTAAAATCACTTAACGAATTAATAGAATGAACTTTGCATTAGGCCAAAAATTAGAAATGACGCAGACATTTAGTGATTCGGGAGATTTTATTCCAGTTACTAAAATTAAAATTGAGCCCAACACGATTTTGAGAATCAAAAATCAAAAGAAAGATGGTTATACAGCTGTGGTTTTAGGTTTTCAAAGCAAAAACAAAGTTAAAAAATCATTAAGGGGTGTTTTTAAGAATTTTGGAAAATTTAGATATATGAGAGAATTTAGAATTGGCGAAGAAATAAATTTAAAACCAGGAGATAAAATAGGATTAAATAGTTTTCAAGTTGGAGACAGGATTAAAATATCGTCTATATCTAAAGGAAAGGGTTTCCAGGGAGTTGTGAAAAGATATGGTTTTCGTGCTTCTAAGGCCACTCATGGTAATAAGGATCAATCTAGAATGCCCGGCAGTATTGGAGCTACTGGCCCAGCCCATGTTTTTAAAGGAACTAGAATGGGTGGAAGAATGGGCGGAAATCGAGTTACAATTTCTAATTTAGAGATAGTTAAAATAGATTTAGAAAATGATATTTTATATATTAAAGGGGCCTTTGCCGGGGCTAGAAATGCCCTAGTTTATATCCAGGGCGAAGGAGAATTAAAGGTTTATAAAAGCGCGGCAGAAGAGAAAGAACCAAAGATGGAAGAACAAGAAGGCGAGGCAACAAAAAAACAAGAAATCAAGAAAACACCTGTCCTCCGAAGTTCAAAGAACGAAGGAGGAAGAAATCAAGAAAACAAAAAAACAGAAGTTCAAAAAGTTAAAGAAGAAAGAACCAAGAAGCAAGAGACCAAAAAGGATGAATAATATTTAAGTTTTCAACTTGTAATTTGCAACATTAAATTATTATTATGTTAAAAGTTAAAGTATATAATTCAGATGGTAAAGAAGATGGAGAGATTAAATTAAATCCAGAAATTTTTAATATAAAAGTAAATCCTAATGTAGTTCAGCAAGTTGTTGAAGGCCACTTGGCTAATAAAAGGCAGGTTTTAGCTCATACTAAGTTAATGTCCGAAGTCAGGGGCGGTGGTAAAAAACCTTGGCGACAAAAAGGAACCGGCCGAGCCAGACACGGTTCTTCTAGATCACCAATTTGGAAAGGCGGAGGAGTAACCTTTGGTCCTAGAAAAGATAGGAATTTTACTAAAAAAGTTAATGGAAAATTAAAAATCAAGGCCCTTTTTATGGTTTTAACAGATAAATTAAATGCTGATAGATTAAGAATTTTAAGTGAAATTAAATTAAAAGAAAGAAAAACCAAAGATTTAATAAAAATTTTAGATAATAATAAATTAAAAGATAAAAAAGTTTTAATTGGCCTGGAGGATAAAGATGCTAATATTCAGGATTCAGCTAAAAATTTGAAAAATGTAAAAGTCATTAAGGCCGATAGTTTGAATGTTTATGCCTTATTAAAGTATGAATATCTAATTTTAACTAAAAAGGCAGTAGAAAAAGTGGATTCACATTTTAAGAAATAAAGATATGGGAATATTTGACATTTTTAAAAAGAAAGACAAGAAAGATAAATCTGATGAAAAAAGTCAGAAAGTTTTAGCTGATAAAAAAATTAAAAAAGAAATTAAAGAGGACCAGCCCCCAAAACCCAAGGTTAAAAAAGATTTAACTATTGATGAAATTACTTATGGTTCCAAGAGGAAAGATAGATTATCTAAATCAAAAAAGATTAATAAGCATGACACTAAAGAAGCGTATCGAGTTTTAATCAGACCATTAATAACAGAAAAAGCCTCATTTTTAAAAGCAGAAAATAAATATTTATTTGAAGTAAATAAAAAAACAAATAAGAATGAAATCAAAAAAGCTATTTATCATGTTTACGGAGTATGGCCCAGCAAGGTAAATATAATAAATTTACAAGGCAAAGATATTAGATATGGCCGAACTCATGGTTTTACTAGATCAATGAAAAAAGCCATGGTTACTCTTAAGCAAGGTGATAGTATTGAGATTTATGAGGGTGTTTAAAAAAATAAGAATTAAGAATTAAGAATTACGGATAATAAATTTCAAATTTTAAAATAATATGGCGATAAAAGTTTATAAACCAACCACTCCAGCCAGACGCGCTACTTCAGTAGTTTCTAATCTTAATGTTGCCAAAAAATCCAAGAAAATAAAAAGTTTAGTTAAAATAAGAAAACAAAAGAGTGGACGAAATAATCAGGGCAGAATAACAATCAGACATCGAGGAGGAGGCGCTAAAAGATATTTGAGAAGGATTGATTTTAAAAGAGATAAATTTGATATACCAGCCAAGGTTGAAGCTATTGAATATGATCCAAACAGAAGTTCTTTTATTGCTTTAGTTTGTTATAAAGATGGAGAAAGAAGATATGTTTTGGCTTATGAGGGTATTAAAAAAGGTGACATAATCGTTAATTCAAAAGATAAATTAAAAATATCTAATGGCAATAGATTTCCCTTAAATTTAATTCCTACCGGAACCTCAGTTTATAATATAGAATTAGTTTCCGGAAGAGGCGGTCAGATTGTCAGGGGAGCAGGAGCTAGGGCAATATTTATGGGAGTGGAAGGAAAACATGCTCAGATAAAGTTGCCTTCTGGAGAAATAAGATTGGTTGAAAAAGATAATTTTGCCAGCTTGGGCCAAGTATCTAATGCAGAATTCAGAAATGTTAGATGGGGTAAGGCAGGTAGAATGAGACATAGAGGAATTAGACCAACTGTGAGAGGTAAAGCCATGAATCCTTGTGATCATCCTCATGGTGGTGGTGAAGGCAGACAGCCGATTGGTCTGAAACATCCTAAAACACCCTGGGGCAAACCAGCCCTAGGTGTTAAAACTAGAAAAAATAATAAATATAGCAATAAATTAATATTAAAGAGAAGGAAAAAGAGAAAGAAATAAATTGTCATATGGTTAAATTGTTAAACTGTTAGCAATTTAACAATTTAGCAATTCAACAATACAAATATATGTCAAGAAGTTTAAAAAAAGAACCATTTACATGTCCCAAGCTATTAAAGAAATTAGCTAACGTTAAACCAGGTGATAGAAAAACCATTATTAAAACTTGGTCTAGAAGGTCAACTATTACTCCAGAGATGATTGGACATACAATTCATGTACATAACGGTAGAGACCATTTGCCAGTATTTGTGGTAGAAAATATGGTTGGTCATAAATTAGGCGAATTTGCTCTAACTAGAAAATTTATTGTTCATGGTGGTAAAATGGCTAAGGTTCAGGGAAAAGAAGCTAAATAATAAAATAATATGGAAGTTAAAGCAAAATTAAGACATTATCATTTGGCACCTAGAAAGATTCGTTTAGTTTTAGACGTTATCAGGGGTTTAGATGTTGACCAGGCCTTAAAACAATTAGAATTTGTAAATAAAAAGTCAGCTCCAGCAATTATTAAACTTTTAAATTCAGCTATTGCTAATGCTGTAAATAATTTTTCTTTAGATAAAAATAATTTGTTTATTAAAATAGCTTTTGCTGACCAAGGGCCAGCTATTAAAAGATGGCGACCAAGAGCTCATGGCCGAGCTGCTCAAATAAAAAAATTAACTAGCCATATCACTTTGGTTTTAGATGAAAGAATTCCTAGCGATAAATCTAAAAAGAAACTTGGTAAAAAATCCACTGATCAAGAAGTTATTAAGACTAAAAAGGTTAAATTTAAAAATATAAAGAAAAATAAGCATATTAATAAAGAGGTTACAGAAAAAGGAGTTAAAAAACCAATAGTTAAACAATCTAATTCACCTAAATCTTTTATAAGGAAGACAGGAGATAAATAATATGGGACAAAAAGTAAATCCAGTATCTTTTAGAATAGGAATGTCACAAGGATGGAGGTCCAAGTGGTTTAGTAAAAAAAATTATATTGAATATTTACAGGGAGATATTGTTATTAGAAAATATTTGCAAAAAAAATTAAAAGATGCAGGTGTAGCTAGTGTTGAAATCAGAAGATCGGCCGACGAAGTAAATCTAAGCATATATTCATCAAGGCCAGGTATTATTATTGGTCGAGGCGGAACAGGTATTGAAGATTTGAAAAAAGAGATTAAAAATAAATTTATTAAGGAAAAAATAAATTTAAGAATATCCATTGAAGAAGTAAGGAAACCAATGCTTTCGGCAAGTATTGTTTTACAAAGCATAATTGAACAAACAGAAAAAAGAATTCCTTATAGAAAAGTAATGAAAAAAGCCATTGAAAGAGTTATGGAAGCCGGAGCCAAAGGTGTTAGGGTTACGATGGCTGGGCGTTTAAATGGAGTGGAAATAGCTAGAACAGAAACTTTAAACGATGGCAGTTTGCCACTACATACCATTAGGGCAGATATTGATTATTCTCGAGGTGTGGCCAGCACTACTTATGGAGCAGTTGGTGTTAAGGTGTGGATTTATAAGGGCAGTATTTTAGAAAAAGAAAATAAGAAAGAGAAAGTTCAATCTTTTAATTACGACCGTTCGGCTCCAGATTCACGGGGTGGCAGAGACAGAAAAAATAATAGATTTGGAAATCAAAAGAATAATAAATTAAATAATCAGCAAATTAACAAATCAACAAATAATTAATTATTTTATTGATTTTTTGATTTAATAATAATAATATGTTAGCACCAAAAAAAGAAAAACACAGAAAATGGCAAAGAGGAGATCAAATCAGGGGTAAGGCAACTCAAGGAAACAAATTGAGCTTTGGTAGCTATGGTTTAAAAACAAAAGAAGCTGGATGGATAACTGCTAGACAAATTGAATCAGCACGAAGAGCCATTGTACATCATTTACAAAGAGGCGGAAAATATTGGATTAGAATTTTTCCCGATAAACCTATTACCGCTAAGAGTGGCGAAATTCCTATGGGAAAGGGCAAGGGAGCCGTTGATCATCATGTTGCAGTAGTAAAACCAGGAAATGTATTATTTGAGCTAGAAGGAATAAGTGAAGTTTTGGCTAAAGAGGCTTGTAGATTAGCAACACATAAGTTGCCTGTGAAATGTACCTTTATTAGTAAGTAATTTTTATTTCTCGGCTTATCCTTCAAGAAGTTTGGGGTTTGCTTGAGACAAGAAAAATATGGATTTTAAGGATTTATTAAAAAAGTCAGAAAAAGATTTACATGATATGTTAAAATCTTTTAGGGAACAAGTTAGGGCTTTAAGATTTAGTATTGGCTCTGATCAGGAAAAAAATGTTAGAAAATTAAGGTCAATAAAAAAAGATATCGCTAAAATTTTAACTATTTTAAACAAGAAGACAAAAGATTTACCTGACGAAGCTCTAGCGGAGTCAGAAATGAAGAACAAAGGAACTGGAGAATTGAAAATCGAAGAACCAAAAACAAAAGAATCAGAGAATGCCGATAATCAAGAAAATAAGAAATCACCTGTCCTCCGAAGTTCAAAGAACGAAGGAGGAAGAAAACAAGAAATCAAGAAAACAGATGAATCTAAAAATAAAGAAACTAAAAAAATATAAATATTATTATAAATAATTATCTAACAGGATGAAGAAAGAAACTAAAAAAATAAATACTCAGGTCGAGGATGGTAAAAAACGGTATAGAGAATTAAAGGGCCTTGTAATGAGCGATAAAATGGACAAAACAATTGTCGTTAAGGTTGACGTTAGAAAATCTCATAGTATTTATAAAAAAAGACATACCGTTAGTAAAAGATATAAAGCCCATGATGAATTAAATCAATATAAGGCCGGTGATTTTGTATTAATTAGGCAATCTCGACCGCTTTCTAAAGGTAAAAAATGGAAGGTTATTAAAAAAATAAAGCCCAATACCTAATTACAAATTAGGTGTAGGATAAAATAAAATGATTCAACAAGAAACAATGTTAAATGTAGCTGACAACAGTGGAGCCAAAAAGGTCCAATGTATTAAAGTTCTTGGTGGAACAAAAAGAAGATATGCTCGAGTAGGCGATATTATCGTTGTAACTGTCAAAGTTGCTCAACCCCATTCTTTAGTATCTAAAAGCGAAGTTTTAAAAGCAGTTATAGTTAGACAAAAAAAGGAGATAAAAAGGCATACTGGGGTATGCGTGAGATTTGATGATAATGCAGTGGTAATTTTAGATAAAGAATCAATAGAACCTAAGGGAAGCAGAATTTTTGGTCCAGTAGCTCGGGAATTAAGAACAAAGGGTTTTAATAAAATAATTTCTTTAGCCCCGGAGGTTTTATAGCGATGCCAATAATACGAATGAGGTATACTAATATGCTAATGCTACTAATTATACAAATAAATTATGCGGATGATACGAATATAAATAATACCCTAAAATTAGTATAATTAGCATCATTAGTATATTAGCATTGAATATTAGTATTAATAAATTTATGAGTATGAATATAAGAAAAAATGACACAGTTAAAATAATAAAGGGTAGGGATAGAGGTAAAACAGGAAAGGTTACCCAGATTTTTTCTAAATTCAATAAAATTGTAGTGGAAAAAATTAATAAGCGATATAAAAATTTAAGACCAAAAAAAGAGGGTGAAAAAGGACAGAGGATTGAATTTGATTCGCCAATTAATATTTCCAATGTGATGTTGGTTTGTAAAAAATGCGGTAAAACCACTAGAGTAGGATATAAAATTTCTGAAAGTAAAAAATATAGAGTCTGTAAAAAATGTAAAGAAATAATAGATTAATATTATGTCATCAAAATCAATTAAAGAAAAATACAATAAAGAAGTAATTTCTCAAATGAAGGAAGAGTTTAAATATGAAAATAATTTAGCTGTTCCTAAAGTAGAAAAAATTACTTTGAATGTTGGCTTGGGCCGAGGATTAACAGATAAGAATTTTGTGGAAATTGTTAAAAACACTTTGCGTAGAATTACTGGTCAAAATCCGATTTTAACTAAAGCTAAAAAATCTATTTCTGCTTTTAAAATTAGAAAAGGAATGATTGTTGGAATTAAAGTAACCCTAAGGGGGCATAAAATGAATGATTTTTTAACTAAATTAGTTCATATTACCTTTCCAAGATTAAAGGATTTTCATGGCATAGATATTTCTAAAAAACATATTGATAAAAAGGGAAATTTTTCTTTTGGATTTAAAGAACACGTTGTTTTTCCAGAAATTAAAGCTGACGAAGTTGAACATATACATGGTTTAGAATTAGCTATAAGTACTACGGCTCGAAATAAAGCAGAGTGTTATTTTTTATTAAAATATTTAGGATTCCCATTTATAATTAATGAAGAATTAGAAAATAAGTTTAGGGAAGAAATTTTAAACAATAAATAATTATGGCTACTAAGGCACAAATAACAAAATCAAACAAGAAGCCCAAATTTTCTACTAGAATAACTAGGAGATGTTGGCGTTGTGGTAGAAGAAGAGGCTATATGAGAGATTTTGGTTTATGTAGGATTTGTTTTAGAGAATTAGCTAGTAAAGGTGAAATGCCAGGAATTAGTAAATCAAGTTGGTAGATAAATTGCTAAATGGTTATATTACTAAATTGCTGAATTCAATATTTATCTTGACAATATAACAATTTAACATTTTAACAATATAACAATATAAAATATATGATGACAGATACAATAGCAGATATGTTAACTAGGATAAGAAATGCTCAGGCTGTTTCTAAAGAAGAGTTGTTTTTTCCGTTTTCAAAAATTAAATATGAAATTTCAAAACTTTTAGCCAGGGAAGAGTATATTAATGGTACGGAAAAAATTAAAAATGGCGGATTTGATCAGATAAAAATAGTTTTAAAATATAAAGAAGACGGTAAACCGTTTATTGAACATATTAAGAAAATTAGTAAGCCTGGGCAGAGAATATATGTGGGTCGGAATGAAATTCCAAAAGTTTTAAATAATTTTGGCTTAGCCATACTTTCTACTTCTAGTGGTATAATTACTAACAAAAAAGCTAGAAGAATGAAAGTGGGTGGTGAATTATTATTTGAAATATGGTAAAAATTAGTTTGTAGCAAATAGTTCGTAGTTTGTAGAAAATTTTTCAAACTACTAACCATAAACCACCAACCACTAACTAAAAAATTATGTCTAGAATAGGAAAACAACCAGTAATTATACCAGAAAATGTACAAGTAGAAATTAAAGATACCTTAATTAAGATTTCTGGTCCTAAGGGAAATTTAGAGAAAGAATTAGTCCCAGGAGTTAAGGTTGTTAAAAAAGATAAAGAGATTCTAGTCACAGTTCAAAATGAAAACAACAAGGAACAAAGATCTAAATGGGGTTTACAAAGAAGTTTGATAAATTCGATGGTTATTGGTGTAGTAGAGGGTTTTTCTAAACAATTAGAGATAAATGGAGTTGGCTACAAGGCCAGTGTTCAAGGTCAAAAATTAGTTTTAAATGTTGGATATTCTCATACCATAGAATATGATATTAAAGAGGGGATTGAAATTAATATAGAAAAAAATATTGTTACGATTCGTGGCATAGACAAGCAGTTAGTAGGACAAGTTGCTTCTGAAATCAGAGCTTTTCGCAAGCCAGAGCCCTATAAAGGCAAGGGTATTAAATATGTGGACGAAGTTATTAGAAGAAAAGTTGGCAAGGTCGCCAAGACTATAACATCATAGTAGACCCTATATTAAGAAATGAATTTCGTTAAACAATAGTTGGCACATTTCTTAATGGGATATAATAATAGAATTTTAAATTAAAATTATAGATAATTATTTAAGAGGATGAATAAAAATAAATTAAAAAAAGATTTAAGAATTAGAAGACATAAGAGAGTTAGGTCAATTATTAAAGGCGATTCTAAAAGACCCAGATTGTCTGTTTATTTTAGTTTAAAACATTCTTATGCTCAGTTAATAGACGACGTTAAAGGAAAAACTTTAATTAGTGTTAGTGATAAGGAATTAAAAAAGAAAGGCAAGAATATGCAGATAGCTGATGAACTAGGGAAGTTAATAGCCAAAAAGGCTTTGGGCAAAAAGATTAAAGAAGTAGTTTTTGATAGAGGTCATCGCAAATATCATGGTAAGATCAAATCTTTAGCCGATAGTGCTAAAGAAGAAGGGTTAAAATTTTAAGATACTAATATACGATGCTAATATACTAATGTATACTAATTATACTAATACAATACAAATAAATATTTAATTAAATCGGTAGACCTAAAATTAGTATAATATTCGTATTATTGGTATCAATTCGTATATTGGCATTATAAATAATTAGTATAATATATATGAGAGAGAATTATAAAAAAAGAGAGAAACCAGAATTTGAACAAAGATTGGTAGACATTGCTAGGGTTACTAGGGTAATGGCCGGAGGGAAAAGATTAAGATTTAGGGCCTGTATAGTAATTGGAGACAGCCAAGGAAGAATATCTTGGGGGGTGGCTAAGGGGGCTGATGTATCTATTGCTATTAATAAAGCCGTTGCTCAAGCTAAAAAGGGTTTGAGAAAATTTAATATAAATGATGGTATTATTCCTCACGAAGTTAAAGCTAAATTCAAGTCAGCTCAGGTGTTTTTAAAGCCAGCGCCAGAAGGCCGAGGAGTTATTGCTGGGGGAGTTGTTCGTGATGTTTTAGAATTGGCAGGCATTAAAGATGTTATTGCTAAGATGTATGGTAGTAAAAATAAAATTAATAATGTTAGGTGTGTTTTTCGGGCATTAGATAAATTGAAAAAAATAGAAAAGAAAGAGGATTCTTCAAAAGATTTAGAAAAAGACCAAGTTAAAAATCTTAAAGAAGAAACTAAGCAGGAAATTAAAAAGGAAACCAAAAAGAATAAATAATATTTAAATTTGCAACTTGCAACTTTTAACTTTTAACTAATATATATGTTAAGCTTAAGTAATTTACGAATTAATAAAAAAGCTAAAACCAAAAAAAAGCGTCGAGGACGAGGCAATTCTTCTGGTAAGGGAAATTATTCTGGAAGAGGGATGAAGGGTCAAAGGTCTAGAAGTGGTGGAAAATCAGGATTAAAAAGATTAGGAATGAAAAAAATCATTGCCCAGTTTCCTAAAAAGAAAGGATTTAATAGACAAAAAGCGATTTTCCAAATTATTAATTTAAATATTTTAGAAAATAATTTTAAAGAGGGAGAGGAAGCAACTATTAAAAAATTATTTAAGTTAGGTTTGATAGACAATATGAAAGAAAAAGTCAAAATATTAGGCAATGGAGGAATATCTAAAAAGTTAATTGTTAAAGCCCATGGTTTTTCAAAATCAGCTGAAAAAGCTATAATAAAAGCAGGTGGGGAAGCAATTTTAAGCACCAGAAAAAAGAGAAATCAAGAAATTACCTGTCCTCCGAAGTTCAAAGAACGAAGGAGGAAGAAATCAGAAATAAAACTAGTAAAGAGCAAAGAGACAAAAGCTAATAAGAAATAAAAATGTTATTAACTAAGCTAAAACAAGTTTTTAAAATCAAGACGCTTCGAAATAGTATACTTTTTGTTTTGGCCATGTTATTGATAAGTAGAGTAGCGGCTCATATCCCTATTCCTGGAATTGAGATTTCGGGTTTGAAAGAATTTTTTGAATCTAATCAGGTTCTGGGTCTTTTAAATATGTTCTCTGGCGGTGGTATGAAGAGTTTTTCAATCGTCATGCTTGGCGTTGGACCATATATCACTGCTTCTATTATTATACAGCTCTTGACCATGATTGTGCCGTCCCTAGAGGCCCTCCAAAAAGAAGGCGATGCTGGACGTCGCAAAATTAATCAGTATACAAAATATTTAACTATTCCCCTATCTTTGGTACAGGGCTATAGTTTAATTACTTTGCTTCAAAGGCAATCTCAATATGGTATTATTGGCCATTTAAGCATCGTACAATATGCCGTGGCCTTAATAACAATTTGTGCTGGAACGGTGTTTTTAATGTGGTTAGGCGACCTTATCACTGAAAAAAATATTGGTAATGGCATTTCTTTATTGATATTTGCTGGCATTGTTGCTGGATGGGTTTCTTCATTACAAAGAATGATATTTGCCTTTGATCCTTCAAAAGTTTACACTTTTGTTATTTATACTTTAATAGCTTTAGCTACTATAGTAGTAGTAATTATAATTAATGAAGGACAGAGAAATATTCCGGTATCTTATGCTAGAAGAGTAAGGGGCAATAAAATGTATGGCGGAGTTAATACTCATCTTCCTTTAAAAGTAAATCAGGCCGGAGTTATTCCAATTATTTTTGCTATTTCATTAATTCTATTACCACCAATGGTGGCAGGATTTTTTGCTTCAGCCGGTAATCAGATAATAGCTAGTATTGCTAATTGGATTGTAAATTTGTTTCAAAATCAAATTTTTTATGGAGTAATTTATTTTGTTTTAGTAGTGGCGTTTACTTATTTTTATACGGCTATTATTTTTCATCCCGACCAAATTTCAGAAAATTTGCAAAAACAAGGCGGTTTTATTCCTGGAATTAGGCCAGGGAAACATACAGCCCAATATTTACAGAATATTGTTACTAGAGTTAATTTTGCGGGGGCTTTGTTTTTAGGAATGATAGCGGTTTTGCCAGTTATAATGCAGGCCTTTACCAAAGGTATTGGTTCTGTAGTTGTTGGTGGAACTAGTATTTTGATTGTAGTTTCTGTAGTAATTGAAAGCGTTAAACAAATTAATGCTCAGTTGACTATGAGAAATTATGAGGAGCTTTAGATAGAAGTAAGAAGTAAGAAGTAAGGGAATCGAACTCGAACTGAGCTCGATTTTTTTTGTTGAGGAGTTGGTTGTATTATAAATAATGTATAATGAATTATGTATTAATTTTGTTGTTTTTAGGCCTATTATAATGTAATATAGATGATAGAAAGGTATGAAAAAAGAAGAAAAGTTTCTAGTTTCTCACCTTTCAACTTTTTACTTTTAACTTTAAACTAAATTTTATGAAACCCGTAAGATAGTTTGGGTTTTAAGAGAGATTATATTAATTTGATAAAAATATTGATATTATGAAAAATGATTTTAAAAAAAAGTTATCTAATGGGTTGAACATTATTTTTTTAGGTATGCCAGGGAGCGGCAAAGGAACACAAGCCGAATTTTTGGCTAAAAAATTAAATGTGCCGATTATTTCTACAGGTAATCTTTTTCGAAAAAATATTAAAGAAGAGACCGAACTTGGTAAAAAAGTAAAAACTATTTTAGAAAAAGGCGATTTAGTGCCCGATGAAATTACCTTTGCTATGTTAAAGAAAGAATTAGAAAATACTGATATTTCCCAAGGTTTAATTTTAGACGGTTATCCGCGAAGCTTAAAACAGGCCGAATTGCTAAAAGATATTTTAAATATTGATATAGTTTTAAATATAGAATTATCAGAAGATCAAGTTTTATTACGAATTGGCGGACGCAGAACCTGTAAGTGTGGGGAAACATATCATATTAAATTTAATCTGCCTAAACAAGCAGGAATTTGTGATAAATGCGGACAAAGATTATATATTAGAGACGATGCCAAAGAAGAAACCATTAAAAATAGAATTAAGGTTTATAAAGAACAAACTGATCCTTTAGTTGAATATTACAAAGAAAAGATTATCCCGCAAACGGGATCCCGCTGCGCGGTGATTAATATAGACGGTAATCCGTCGATTCCTAAAGTGACGGAAGAAATTTTTAAAGAATTAAGGATTAAGGAATAAGTATTATGTATAATGAATTATGTATTAAGTATTGTGTATTATGGAAATTAGTATTGAAACCAAAGAAGAGATTGAAATGCTGGCCGAAGGCGGGCTTGTCTCGCCACGTCAAACGTGGTCTCGCCGAAGCAGCTAATTCACAACTAATTAATTTAATAAAATGGCAATAACAATTAAGACAGAAGAGGAGATTAAAATACTTAGCGAAGGCGGACAGATTTTGGCTACAGTTTTAAAAGAAGTTGGAGAATATGTGGAAATCGGTCGGACTACTCAAGAATTAGATGATTTAGCAGAAAGATTGATTTTGAAATATGGAGGCCGGCCATCTTTTAAGGGTTATGGAGCACAAAATCCATTTCCTGCTACTTTATGTACGTCTATTAATGAGGAAATAGTCCATTGTATTCCGCAAAAAGAGAGAATTATTAAAAAGGGTGATATTATCGGTTTAGATATTGGCATGAAGTGGCCTCAAAAAGATGCCTACCCGCGGCAAGCCGCAGGCGCGGCCAGGGGTTTATTTACAGACCACGCAATTACAGTTCCGGTGGAAGGAGTAAGCGCAGAGGTTATGGATTTAATAGAAACCACTCAGGGTGCCTTGAATAAAGCTATTAGCGAATTAAAACCAGATATGTATGTAGGAGAGATCGGTTGTATTATTGAAGATTATGTTCAATCCCGTGGAAATTATGGAATTGTGCAGGATTTAGTCGGGCACGGGGTGGGCTATAAAGTTCACGAAGAACCGCGAATATATAATTTTAGGTCTAGTGAAAAAGGCGAAAAAATAAAACCTGGTATGGTTTTTGCCATTGAACCAATGATTAATTTAGGTGGTCCAGAAATTAAAGTTAAAGATAGTGGTTGGGATATTATTACTCAGGATGGCTCTATTTCAGCTCATTTTGAACATACTGTGGTGATAACAAAAGAAGGGTGTAAAGTGTTAACTGTTGTTTAATTTCTAATTTTGAATTTTGATTGAATCTTTAGTTTCGAATTTAAAAATTAATCATTCGAAATTCAATCGAAATTTGAAATTCCTGCCTGCGCGTAGCTGAAGCTACGCTTCGGCGAAGGCAGGCATAATTCAAAATTTTTAACATTATGCGTTTTTTAGGAATAGATCATGGTGATAGTAAAATTGGGTTGGCCTTGGGAGACGATGAGGTCAAGTTGGCTTTGCCCTTTAAAATTGTCAAAACTAAAGATTTTTTTCAAGAAATAAAAAATATTATTAAAGAAGAAGGCATTGATGAGATAGTTTTGGGCTTGCCTAAAAATTTAAACAATGAAGAAACTCAACAGACCCATAAGGTTTATAATTTTTTAAACGAGTTGAGAAAAGTAATTCATTTACCTATTCATTTAGAAGATGAAAGAAGAACTTCCATTATGGCCAAAAATTTAAAAAGAGATCGCAAACAAGACGAAGATGATTCAGCCGCGGCTATAATTTTAGATTCATTTTTAAAAAGAAGTCATAATTAAATTGTTATATTGCTAAATTGCTAAACTGTTTAAATTTTAAATTGAAAATTAATATAGGTTATGAATCCCGTTAGATAATGAGTTAAAGAATGATTAAGTTATTAGAACGGGGTGAAAAGATTATCAAATATAATAAATTTATTATTAGTATCTAACGGGATGAATAGAATTTTGATATATTTATTGACCTTTCTCACATCTCTCGGCTTGAGTTATTTTTTGGCTTTGGTTTTTAAAAAACTCTCTTTTAAATTAAATATTATTGATTTTCCGGACGCAGATAGAAAAATTCATGAACGACCAGTCGCCCTATTGGGTGGTTGGGCAATTTATTTAAGTTTTGTTTTTTTAATTTTATGTTTGATAATATTTTTTCCACAGGTAATTCTGACTCAAGGTATTACTATCACTCAAATTGCAGGATTAATTATAGCCGGTTTAATTTTAATGCTTAGTGGAACTTTTGACGACAAAAAAAATATGAAGCCAATTTGGCAGCTTTTTTGGGTAGCCATTTCCTGTCTAGTTATTATTTTTTCCGGAATAACTATTAAGTTTATTACCCGACCGGGAGGAGGAATTATAGATTTAACGGGTCCAGAAATAAATATTTTGGGACAAAATATTTATTTTTTAGGAGCCATCCTAACTTTTATTTGGCTTTTAATAATTACCAATACCACTAAACTTTTAGATGGGATAGATGGTTTAGCTAGCGGAGTAACTGGCATTGGAATGATTATTTTATTTATAGTTTCCCTTTTTTGGGATAAACCGAATAGCGGAACCTCAATGATGATTTTGATATTTGCCGGTAGTATTATGGGATTTTTATTATTGAATTTTTATCCAGCCAAAATATTTTTAGGTAATGGAGGCAGTAATTTATTGGGCTTAATGTTGGGGGTTTTAGCAATTATTAGCGGAGCTAAAATCGCTACAGCCCTTTTGGTTATGGCTCTGCCATTATTAGATATGCTTTGGGTAATTTTGCAGAGGTTAAAAAAAGGAGAATCTCCTTTTAAACATGCAGATAAAAAACATTTCCATTTCCGTTTATTAAATTTAGGATTTTCTCCCAAACAGGCTGTTCTAATAATTTATTTAATATCTTTTATCTTTGGTTTGATAGCTTTATTTCAAGAAACAGTTGGCAAATTATTCAGCTTGTCAATTTTAATAATATTTATTTTTGTAATTTTTAATTTTGTTTATAAACAAAACAATGAAAAAGGCGCTTAGTTTGATTTTAATTTGTTTGTTCTTAACGGCCTGCTCCAATGTTAGCCAGTTTGTTGATTTAAAGATAAAAGATGTTGAAGTTCGGGCTGAGTTAGCTGTTAATTTTAAAGAAAAAATTCAAGGCCTATCTGGTCGGGAGAATTTAGAAAATAATCAGGGAATGCTATTTTTATACGAACAAGCCGGGCAATATTCTTTTTGGATGAAAGATATGAATTTTTCTTTGGATATAATTTATATCAATAGTGATGAAATAATGGAAATATTTAAAAATGTTCCTTTAAAAACAGACGGTGAAATAACGGGAATTTTTCCGGTTCAAACAGTTGATAAGGTTTTAGAAGTAAATGCCGGTTTTTGTGATTTATATGATATCCAAATTGGTGATAAAATTGGTTTTATTAATAACTAAAAGGAGTTGATTTTATTTTTAAAATAAATATTAATAAATAAAAAGTATGGAATTATCTCAAAGAGCAATTAAAATTCAAGAATCTCCGATTAGAAAATTAAAACCATATGCGGATGAGGCTAGATCTCGCGGTATTAAAATTTATAATTTAAACATTGGACAGCCAGACATAGAAACCCCGCAAGAAATAATAGAGGCTTATAAAAATTATAATCAAAAAGTATTATCTTATGGCCCAGCCCAGGGCTTAGATTTGTATAGAAAAAATTTAGTGAATTATTATCAAAGAAATAATATAGAAGTTAATGAAGATGAGATTATTGTTACCATTGGTGGTTCTGAGGCCATTATTTTTGCCTTAATAGCTGTTTGCAATCCAGGAGAGGAAGTAATTATTCCCGAGCCCTTTTATACTAATTATAATGGTTTTGCTGAAATGGCTGGAGTAAAAATAGCCCCCCTTACAACTCACGTTGAAGATGCATTTGAATTGCCAGATGATGAAAAAATAAAGGCGCTTATTAACCCGAAAACAAAGGTAATTATACTTTGCAATCCAAATAATCCCACTGGGGCAGTTTATACAAAAGAAGATTTAGAAAGAATTGCTAAAATAGCTTCCGCCAAAGGCGGATCCGCCTCAGGAGGAAAAGAAAATAATTTATATATTATTTCTGATGAAGTTTATAGGGAATTTATATATGATGGTTTACAACATTTTAGTTTTTTAAATATTAGAGGCGTTGAAGATAATGTAATAATGGTAGATAGTGTTTCAAAACGATATAGTGCTTGTGGGGCGCGAATTGGCTGTTTAATTTCCCGCAATAAAGATGTTATAAAATCGGTTTTAAAATTTGCTCAAGCTAGATTATGTCCACCGACAATTGATCAGCTGGCTGCTAATGCTGCTATTAATATTAAGAATGATTATTTTGATAAGCTTTTAGAAGAATATAATTTGCGTCGAAATTTAGTTTTTAACGAACTTTGCCAGATTGATGGGATAACTTGTAAAAAACCAGCTGGAGCTTTTTATATCATGGCTAAGCTTCCAATAGAAAATGCTGAAGATTTTGTAAAATGGCTTTTAACAAATTTTTCTATAAATAATGAAACAGTAATGCTTGCTCCTGCTCAGGATTTTTATGCCACCCCAGAGGTTGGTAAGAATGAAATTAGAATAGCTTATGTTTTAAATGAAAAAGATTTAAAAAAAGCCATGCATATTTTTAAAAAAGGACTAGAAGAATATAAAAAAATAAATCCTTCACCTAATTTATGAATCCCCTGCTCTTCATTTTTTAAAAAGTTGAAAAGCTGGCGGATAAATTAGGTAAGGGATAAAAAAATAAAATAATACAGGAGGAGCTCGATGATTACTGTAGAAAAAGAATCAGGGGGCATAAAGTGGTGGGAAGTTATACTAGTTATTTTCATAGTGGCTGTTTTTGTAGGAGTTATTGTTTATCAAGTTGTGCCAGGTTTTAAAGTTTTTGTGCAAAAATTTGCTAATGATGTATATCGTTTCACCACCATTCCTCGTTAATTAATTTTTCCAACTCTTCCCAGACACTGTTCTGGGATTTTTTTTCTCTACCCTTGACTTAATGTTTTTCTTATAGTAAAATTTTATTACTCATTTGTAAAATAAAATAATAATTATATGATTAAAAAGGTCGATAAAGACGCTAAAATAGCAATTATTAAAACTGGTGGCAAACAATATAAAGTTAAGACTGGTGATAAAATTAAAGTAGAAAAATTAATTGGCAAAGAGGGCAAAGCCATTAATTTAGATGTTCTTTTAATTGCCAAGGGCGATAAAGTTAATTTAGGTACTCCAAAATTAAAAGACAAAGTAGAAGCCAAAATTATCAAGCAATTTAGAGATAAAAAAATAAGAGTTGTTAAATATAAGAATAAAATTAGATATCACAAGGTTTATGGTCATAGACAGCAATTAACGGAATTAGAGATTACAAAGGTTTAAATAAAAAGTTTGTAGAGACGCAAGGTATTGCGTCTGTACGAAAATTTGTAAGATTAAAGTAATTTAATAATAAAAAAGCCTTGTTATAAACGAGGTTTTTTGGTTTGTTTAATTTTTTAATCAATTATAATTTAAGACGAAGTAAATTATTTTTGTCATGATTTATTTTAATTCAAATTTTTCTTTGATTATACTTGCTACATTTTTGGGATTCAAATTTGTATTATCAATTTTAATATAATTTTTTCTTTTTATTTCTCCATTTTTTGAATTCAATCTATATTTTTTATCATATTCTTTTAGGCTTTTTTCAGATTCTTTAATATTCCTTTTTGTTGGTTTATATTTTAGTCTATGAGGATGCTTATTTCGTTCAATTCTCTCCTTGGCATCAGCTTCTAATTCTACAAAATAAACTACACCACCCTTTGATTCAAAAATATTACAAAGCTTATCAATATAATCCCAATTAGATTGCCGATTAAAAGCCCACACATAAGTAAAAATTAAACCCTCTAAATCACTTTTAGCAACTTCTTCAAAAATTTCTTGACGAAAAAAATTTACTAATCTTTTTCCTTTATTACTATCATAACCAAAGAATGGAGAAACTAAATCAATAGTCATATGATTATAAAAAAGTTTTAAACCTGTTATTTTTTCTAATTCATGTCCAACAGTCATTTTTCCAACGGCCAATGGACCAAAAATTATAATTAATTTCATTTTTTTATTTCTTCAAGTATATATTGGTAAAAGTAAGTTATTTTTATCATGATTTATTCTTCCGTTTTATCTAATATAATTCTTTTTTCAAAACCTCCGCGTTCATTTGCTTTTGTTTGGCGTATTTCTTCGAGTTTGCTTATATCAATATTTTTAGAAGTACAAATTGTTCGCAGAACCTCTAAAATATCGGCTGCTTCTTCTATTGAAGGATTCTCTAAAAACTCATTTACTTCTTCCTGTAATTTTTTTTCTAATGCTTCTTGATATTCTTTTTCTTCAGCAATATGTGTGGTAGCTTTTTGCCATCTTTTTCTATTATTTTAGGAATATTGTCTCTAACTAATTTTTCATAATTCATATTATTTCTATTAGGATTTATTTTAATGCAAATTTTTCTTACCCCCTCCTGTCATTTTGTTTAGAGCGGAAAAGATAAGAAAGTAATTTGTCGTCATTTATTTTCTAAAATACTCCGTCCAATGTCATTCTGAATTTATTTCAGAATCTTTCTCTCTCCAGATCCTGAAACACCTGCCTGCGCGAAGCCGGAGCTTCGCTACGGCGAAGGCAGGAGTTCAGGATGACGAATGAGGGGCAAATGACGACAAATATTATTCTAAAAAATTATTAAATAAATCTCTCCACTCTGGATTATATTTTTCAATTAAGTTTATTTTCCATTGCCTATGCCAATTTTTTAACTGCTTTTCTCTGGTGATAGCCTCGTAAACACTAGTATATGTTTCATAATAAACTAATTTGTGACATTTGTATTTTTTAGTAAATCCTTGGTTTATGCCTTGTTTGTGTTGTAATGTTCTTTCATAAACATTGTTAGTAATTCCAATATAAACTACCTTGGAAATACTAGCCATTATATAAACAAAGTATTCATATTCATAATACATAATCGCTTTTCTTTAATTGTTATTTAACTCAACTATTCCTATTTAAAAATATTTGTAAAATCCCAATAGGATAATATTTTATTACAATTTTTTAGATTAATCGTCCCGCTTTTAGTTTCTATTAATAAAGCATATAATGGAGCAGACCAATCTATTAGCCAAATGGAAATTAAATATCTTAATATAAATTCATTAAATTGTTTATCTGTTCCAATTAATTTTATTTTTCTATTTTTCCAGAATTTACTGGCCAGTTCAGCCATTTCCTTCTCATATTTCCAAACTACCCAGGAAAAGTCTTTTTTAAAATTAATGTTTTTTATTGATTTATTTATATTAGAAATATCTGTTTTTAGTTTAAGATTTTTAGAAATTATTTTTAATTGTTGTCTATAGTCTTTATTTAATAATTGATAATAAAAGATACATTGGATAAAAAATATTTTATCCTTTTTGGTTCCTATAAATTGGTATTTATTTTTAACGCCCTTTTTTAATTTTAAAAATAGCCTTTTGTCAAAGTCATAATAAAGAGGATAGAAAAATTTTTGAGAAAGCATACTTTTATTTTATATTTTTTCTATTCTCTAAAGCAGAGGATAAAGTAATTTCGTCAGTGTATTCAATATCAGAGCCCATTGGGATTCCGCGGGCGAGACGAGAGATTGTTATCCCCCCACTTTTTGAAGTGTGGGGGTAAACATTTGAGTTCTTTAAAATGTTTTTTAAATAAGTAGTAGTAGCTTCGCCTTGGATATTAGCGTCAAAGGCAAGGATTAATTCTGTAATTTTGCCATTTTTGACTCTATTGACCAATTCTTTAATAAAAAGTTTATCTGGAGTGATTCCAGAAAGAGGATCAATTAAACCACCGAGAATATGGTAAACTCCATTGAATTTTCCAGTGGCTTCTATGACTTCTAAGTCGCTACTATTAGCCACAACACAAATAGTATCTTTTTGGCGATTAGAATCACTACAAATAGCACAGGGGTTGGTGTCTGAAAAATTATTACATAATTGACAAACTTTTAATTCTTTAATGTCATTGATGCTTTTTATAAAATCATCGATTTTAGATTCTGGTTTAGAAGCCAAAAAAAGAGCAAGGCGCTCAGCTGTCTTGGGTCCAATACCCGGTAGAGTCATCAATTGCTCTATTAAGTTTTTTATTATATTTGGATACATGAAGTTAATTTTGAATGACGAATTTTGAATTATGATTAAATTTTAAATTTATAAATTTTTAATTAATTAAAATTAGGTAATTAATAATTCAATCAAAATTCAAAATTAAGAATTAAAAATTAAAATCAGGCATGGAGATTTCTTTGTTTTTTATTTTTTCAGCCATCATTTTTTGAATTTTTTTAGTAGCATCATTAAATAACTCAGGAAGAGTGTTTTCTATTGTTGAGTTTTCCATATTCTCAGGAATTTTTACAGAGAGAACCGTTTGATTGCCATCCATTTTTAAAACGATTCCATTCTTATCTGCTTCTATGGTTTCTTGAGATAATGTGCTTTGCATGCTTTTAGCCTGTGCTTTTAAATCTTTAATTTGATTTAATTTTGAGAACATGTTCATATACGAATGTGTTAATACTAATATGCTAATGTTGCTAATTATACGAATAAATCATACTAATCCCGCATGGCGGGATCCCGCCTGCCTGCGCGTAGCTGAAGCTACGCTTCGGTCGCCGACGTGCCAAAGCCACTTTGGCGACGGCACGCGAAGGCAGGCAACAATTATAATTATGACAGAGGCGGGATGATACAAATATATTAGTATTATTAGTATCATTGGTATATTGGCAAAATTTTTATTCTTCTGGTGGTGTAATGTTGGCGTGTTTTTCTAAATTTTTAAAGCTAACAGTTTCTTCATCAAAGAATAATTTAATCATGCCGGTGGGCCCATTACGATGTTTGGCTATATGAATTTCAGCAATTCCTTTTTCTTCTGCAGTTAAATCTTGAAACCTATAGCTTCTATCAGATGATTTACGATAAATAAATATTACTACATCAGCATCTTGTTCTATAGTACCAGATTCTCGCAAATGAGCCAATTTAGGGATTGCTGGTTTACTCATTTCCACGGCTCGAGATAATTGTGATAAAGCAATTATTGGAATATTTAATTCTCGAGCGATATTTTTTAAACCACGAGTTATTTCGGCAACTTCTTGAACTCGGGATTCCTTATTACCCTTGCTTTCCATTAATTGTAGATAGTCGACTACTAATAAAGAAAGACCATGTTCCAATTTTAGACGACGAGCCTTAGTTCTAATTTGCATAATATTTAAACTAGCCGAATCATCAATAAATATTTTAGTATCTGCCAGGACGCCCATGGCATTACCAATGCGCGGAAAATCATCATGTTCAGCACTATCAGAAAGTTTGCCAGTCCTCATTTTCCATAAAGATACTCCGGCCTCAGAACAAAGTATTCTATCTACTAATTCTTCTTTGCTCATTTCTAAAGAAAAAAGTCCGACCACTTCTTTATTTTTAATAGCGGCGTGACGAGCTATATCTAGAGCTAAACTAGTTTTACCCACACTAGGTCGGCAGGCAATGATGATTAAGTTAGAATTTTGTAGGCCGGCCAATTTATTATCCAAATCTACATAGCCAGTGGGAATGCCCCTTAATTTACCTTTATTTTTATGAAGCTCGTCAATTCTTTCAAAAGTTTCATTTAAAATATTAGAAATAGGAATAAAATTTTCTCTTAAGAATTTTTGGGAGATTTGGAAAAGATTTTTTTCGGATTTATCTAAAATATCATCTACGGCCTCTTTTTCATTATAAGCCAAACTAGTTGTTTCTGCAGAGGCCTTGATTAATTTTCTTAAAGTAGATTTTTTTTGTACTATTTCTGCATAATGTTTAACATTACTAGCTGTAACTACAGCATTAGTTAAGCCGGCTAAATATGACTTTCCTCCTACCATTTTAGATTCTTTTCTTTCTTCTAACATATTACCGATGGATAGGATGTCTATTGGTTCTCTTCTATCATATAAATTTAGACAACATTCAAATACTTTTTGATGAGATTGTTTATAAAAATCTTCGGGATTTAAAATATCAGCCACTTTGCTCATGGCTTCATTGTCAATTAAAATAGAGCCCAAAACATTGGCCTCAGCCTCTAAATTATGAGGTGGAATTTTATCTATTGATTGGGTATTTTTATCATTCATAGTTAATTTTACTAATATGCGAATGATTATAATGCTAATATACGAATTAATACCCTGGTCGCGTCCCGCAACCGCGGGTAGACTAATTATGCAAATATAATACGAATAAATTTATTCTAACAGAAAAGTAAATTATTTAAGCATTAGTATAGTATTCGTATTACCTGCCTTCGCGTGCCGTCGCCATAGTGGCTATGGCACGTCGGCGACCGTAGCGA
>CAZXCJ010000012.1:0-30629 GCA_964639335.1 uncultured Gammaproteobacteria bacterium
TTATATGGCAAAAAGAAGACATGCAGTTGGTAAGGGGAAAAAATCACGTTCTCATAAAACTAAAAAAAGACTAGAGATTAAGCGGTTAATGTTGGAAGCCAAAGCCAAAAAGAGAATTGGAAAAAGTTAATGTTTAAGTTTAAATACTCTAATTATTAAATAAATAAATTATGAGAAATTTTAATAGAGATAGTAGATCCAATAATAGGGGCAGTAGATCTAATAGTGGAAGAAGTGGTGGTAATTTTAGCCGACCAGAAATGTTTAAGGCCGTTTGTGATGAATGTGGTCAAAATTGCGAAGTGCCATTTAAACCCACCAGTGGCAAGCCAATTCTTTGTAATGATTGTTTTAAGGGCAAAGACAGACCAAATTCAAGAGGATTTGGTAATCGGGATAGAAGTTTTAATAGGTCAAATTCTCGTGAAAAACAAATGCATCAAGCTGTTTGTGATGAATGCGGTAAAACTTGTGAAGTTCCTTTTAAGCCCAGTAATGATAAACCAATTTTTTGCAGTGATTGTTTTGCTAAGAAAAATGAAGCTGAAGGAAGAAGCTCGCGGGGCAATAGTAGGAGTAGAGGGAATAATCAGAGTGGTCAATATGAAAAACAATTCCAAGTTATTAATGAAAAATTAGATAAAATTTTACAAAGTTTGTCATCTCCGTCTAAATCTTCGGCTGTAAAGAAAAAAGTTGTTGCTCGGCCCAAGCCCAAGAAAAAAACAATTAAGAAATTATTAAAGCGGGTTAAAAAGTCATCAACTTCAGCTAAACCCAAGAAAAAGAATAAAAAATAAAGCATCAAAATAAAACAGCAAAAATACCTTTTTATTAGTTGTAAAGGTGCGCACTGTACTTAAACACAGAGAGTAGTACAGTGTGTTTTTTGTTTTTGGATAAAAAAATCACTCAACATTTCTGCCAAGCGATTTTAAATATACTAATATAAAGTTTTTATTTTAGATTTATTTTTGTTTTAGATTTTAATGTAATCAGCTGATGATTTGCTTTAATTTTTTTCGGAACATTTTTTTAAAATTTTATTAAGATAAATAATAAATTCTTTAGTATCTAAAAAATAATTAGGATATGCTTTTTTTAAATCTGACATAGTATCTGCTCCAACTAAAACAACATCATATTCTTTTTTTCCATAAATCTTTTTTTCTGCTTTTGCGTAGTCATTTATTGCTTTCTCTTCTTGCCTTTTTGAATATGCAGATATTGTTAATTTTTCTTGAATAGTATCCAATTCGAGCAAAAAGAAATGAATATTTTTTTTCTTTTTCAAATCATCAAAAAGTTTGATTGATTTAGTCCAATTTTCCATTTTTGTTTTTACATTTAGTTCTTTTTCCTTTTCTTTTATTAATGTGTATAATTTTTTTTCACTATTTGGAGTAGCTGGTATTGTAGGACATTTTTCCATTTTTGCAAACGCAGAACTCACTAATTTAAAAAAATCTTCCCATTCTTTTTCTCCTTCATTTGATTTTATTGCTTGTCCTGTAAAAAAACCTACAGTTTCAACCGCGGTAGCCCAGATGTGTTGTAATTTTGATCTAATTTGTACTTCAATCAATAATTCATTATATATTTTTTTTCCTTTATCACTGTTATACTTGTAAATTAAATGTATGCTTCTATAACCATCTTTTTTGGGATTGGAAATATAATTTTTTTCATTAATTTTTTTATGTTTTAAATCTCCTTTTATATAAGAATCATAATAAAGCTTACGAGCTAATTTAACATTAGACATGACAACTCTACAGCCGGCTATATCTTGCATCTGTGTGAGTTTCATGGTTGCTTTATTGTTATTGTATTTTCTATTAAGTTTTTTTATAATTGAAGGAACTCGTTTAAGCCTTTGCGCAGATAATGCTTTTTTGTCTATTTTTTCAGAAACTCTTTTTAATCTTTTTTTAAAGATATGCATTGGATAACTATGCGAAGCTCTCCAATTGTTTAATACAGTTAAAGCGCAATTTCTATTTTCTTTAGAGCTTTCATCACTACGTAAAATATCTCCAGCAAGATCTGTTTTAGATTTTGAAAATTCTTTTGGGTTAGTTATTCTCATAGTTATTAATATTTTATATATTTTTTTATTAAATTATGCAATTATGTGATTATATATGAAGAATATATTAATTATTATTAAGTGTCAAATTGCGCGGTATATTAATTAATCTAAAAATGCCTTAAATAAGCCAATAAGCAACATATTTTTATAAAAAATAGTATATTTTATATATAACAATGTCAAATTGCGCAGTTTTTAATATTTAAATTTAGAATTACGAATTATGCCTTTTTGTTTTAAACAAAAAAATCACTCAACATTTCTGCCAGGCGATTTTAAATATATTAATATAAAGTTTTTATTTTAGATTTATTTTTGTTTTAGATTTTTAATCATATCAATTGATATTTGGTCAAGATCAAATTGATGTTGCCATCCCCAATCTTCCCTAGCTTTTGAATCGTCAATTGTTGATGGCCAAGAATCTGCTATTTTTTGTCTTTCATCAGGATTGAATTTACAAGTAAATCCTTTAATGTGCTGAGCAACATTCTCAGCCAGTTCTTTTGCAGAAAAACTGACAGCAGTTAGATTATAAGAAGTTCTTATGGTTATTTTTTTTGGACCTGCTTCCATTAATTGTATGGTGGCGTTTATTGCATCATCCATATACATCATTGGCAGCACCGTGTCTTCACTTACAAAACAATCATAATGACCATTTTTTATTGCTTCATAATAAATAGCAACCGCATAGTCCGTTGTTCCTCCGCCGGGCGGGGTTTTCCAAGAAATTATGCCGGGATATCTTAAGCTTCTTACATCTAATCCATATTTAACAAAATAATATTGGCATAATAATTCCCCGGCAACTTTAGTAACTCCATACATAGTTGTTGGTTCTAAAATAGTTTTTTGAGGCGTATTTTTTAAAGGAGTGCTTGGTCCAAAGGCAGCAATAGAGCTGGGCCAGAACAACCTATTTATTTTATATTCCACTGCTAACTCTAAGACATTTTTCAAAGCATTCATATTAACATCCCAGGCTAAATCGGGTTTTTTTTCACCAACAGCAGATAAAATACCAACTAGATTATATATTGTATTAATATTATATTTTTTTATCAAAGTTTCTAATTCTTGTTTATTTCTTGCGTCTGCTGTTTCAAATGGTCCGGCATTTCTAAAATCTTCACTGGGTTTTTTTCTATGACCCACTGCAACAACATTTTTATTTCCAAACTTTTTTCTTAATGCTGGAATAAGCTCGGAACCAATTTGGCCCAAGGCGCCCGTTACTAAAATTTTTCTTTTCATACAGTTAGATATTAATAGTAAATTTAATTTATCCCATAATTAATTTTGTATAGGGCTGTGTAATATATTTATTATTATTCTATTTTAATTCTTTTGCAAGCATTAGAATTGATTTTTTAAAAATAAAAAGCCCAGAAGAAATTTTCCTGGGCTGATAATAATTGGTTTTTCAAATTGCTGCTCGAATTTTATCAAGCATTTCGTCCCGATTTTTATTAGAAACAATTTGGGGCTCAATTTTGAAATTTAGTTCTTTTACTTGTTTTAATACTCTTTCCAATTTTTTTGAACTAGGTGGATATAGAAGAAATATTTTTGAGGGATTAAACTCAATAATATTTTTTTCTACAATAGCAATGGTTTGATCTGTTTCAAGAGTGAATGCTTTTATTTTATGATCTTTTTCTTCTATTTCTAGAAAAAACTTTTCTAAATCAATTGATAGATCAACGTTTTCCGTGAAGAAGATAATTCTTCCTTTTCTTCTTTTTGCTGGTCTTCCTCTTGCCACTTTTTCCATTTGTATCCTCCGTATAATTTTTTATTTTCCAAGGTTATTTTATACTTATCTGTTTGTTCTGTAAAGCAAAAGTATCAAAAAGAAAAGAGGATCCTAGCGATCCTCTTTAAAATATAAGGTTAATATTTTTTTAGACCATTGATTTCAATAGCCTAAAGAATTTACTAACATTGAATTCTGAGTTTGAGGGGGAGATTTTTTCAATTATTCTCCTGCTTTTTATTTTATTACAAGTATCAGAAATGTATTTTATTACATTTTTACTGTAATAAATTGTCCAGAATAGGAATTTTGAGTTTTTAATTTTAATATTATGAAGTTCTTGATAGAGTTTTATTACATCCATATCTAGACCAATGTCTAAGATAATAACATCATAGAGTTTTAATTGATAAATTTTTTCGAGGGGAAAATTGGGATTTACAAAATTAACCTCAAATTTTTTTTCCATTTTTTCCCTTATTTTTCCCCACCACCACTCTGGTTCGGGATAGCTATCAAATATTAAGACCCTAGGTTTAATAATGCCCAGAAGCACTAAAAGTTTTTTTAATAAGAAAAGAATAAACATGTGTCCTCCTACGATGTTTTTTGTTTTTATATTCTTACTTTCGAGTTTATCTTATACTTATCTGTTTATTCTGTAAAGAGGAAGATATTAACAAAAAAGCCCCTTAAACAAATAAGGGGTTTATTGTTGTTTTCAAATTAGTTTTTTATCATCAGCAAGATTGATTTGTGATTAGCAATACGCCAGCGCTTTTTTTCGGCAAGGGTCTTTAATTTAGGACGGGGGTTAAGGGCAATGGGGATTTTGACCATCTCTAAAATTTCAGAGTCGCTTTCTGAATCGCCGGCTGCTAAGGATTCTTTTTTGGAAAATTCTTTTTTCTTAAATATCTTTTTTACCGCCCCCTTTTTTCCACCAGGAAGATGTAGGTCTGTTAGGAGTTTTCCAGTGTAAATTTTTTTGCCAGGATGTTTTTTTTCAATTTGGCAACGAGTAGCAATAATTTCATCAACTTTCAGTTCTTGTCCAGCCAAAGAAACAACCTCATAGGCCCCCACAGAAAGAAGAACAACATAGTAACCGCGAGATTTTAACACTTTGACTAGTTCATAGGAACTAGGATAAATGTTTTTTTTGAATTCAGAAAAAAACTGTAATGCCATTTGATTCATCGTTCTTTTTAGGTTAAAACGAATTCCTTCAACCCAAAGGCACGCCCAGTGTTTCACCCACTCTTCATAGGTTATTTTTCCGTTTAGAAAATCATTTAACGCCCTCTTCTGATTTTCATAAACACCTTGATTATACAGAAATATGTTGTGTTTATGTAAAAATTCTATAAACTCCATTGATATGTACTTATTGCTTAGAGTTCCATCAAAATCTAAGACAGCAACCTTCTTTTTAGGTTGAAATAATTTCATTTTATATCCTCCTGATATTTGTTATTTATTGAATCTTAGGGTTTATAATAAATGTCAAATTGATTTTCTTTGTTTTTTTAAAAGTGATAAAATAAGGTTGGTTTAAGGTTGGGGCTTATAAAGTTTATAAAGTAAAAATAAAAAAGTTTTTAAATTTTTGATTAATGTAATATTGGTATCGAGCTTAGCTCAATTTGTATCATTGGTATAATATTCGTATAATTAGTATTCACCCTGTTAAATTATTTTTTCAAAATATTATTTAACAAGGTAAATTCGTATATTGGCATTTTAATAATTCGTATATGCAGATTATAACTGATTTTCACATTCATTCCCGATTTTCTCGGGCTTGTTCTAAACAAATCACTATTCCCAATCTGGCCCAGTGGGCGGAAATTAAAGGAATAGATGTTTTAGCGACCTCGGATTTTACCCATCCGCAATGGTTAGCAGAGATCAAAGAGAATTTAGAAGACGATGGACAGGGTTTGTTTGTTTTAAAAAATAAACAATATCAGACCCATTTTATTTTATCTACGGAAGTATCTTGTATTTATAAAAGAGGAGACAAATGCCGGCGTTTGCATATTTGTATTTTATTTCCCAGTATTAAATCTGTAGAAAAATTTAATAATACTTTAGAAAAGTTAGGGAAAAATTTGAAATCAGACGGCCGGCCGATTTTAGGATTAGATGCCAGAGAAATCGCAGATATTGCTTTAAGGGCCGATGAAAAAGCCTTGATTATTCCAGCTCATATTTGGACGCCTTGGTTTGCTATGTTTGGCTCTAAATCGGGTTTTGATTCAGCGGAAGAATGTTTTGGAAAATACACTAAATATATTTATGCCGTAGAAACAGGTTTATCTTCTGACCCGCCAATGAATTGGTTAGTTTCAAATTTAGACCAATTTGTTTTGGTTTCTGATTCAGACGCGCATAGTTTGGAAAATTTAGGACGAGAAGCCAACGTTTTTAATTTAAAAGAATTTTCTTACGATGAAATTTATAATCTTTTAAAAAATAAAGATAAAGAAAAATTTTTACACACCATTGAATTTTATCCGCAAGAAGGCAAATATCATTATGATGGACATTTAAAATGCCAAGTTTCTTTTGCTCCCCAGGAGACAGAAAAAAATAAGGGAATTTGCCCAGTTTGTAAAAAACCACTAACCATTGGAGTAATGAATAGAGTTGTAGAGTTAGCGGACAGAACCGAGGCGGAGGTAAAAAAAATTCAAAATAGATTTATTCCATATAAATCTTTAATTCCTTTAAAAGAAGTTATTGGTGAAATTGAGAGAGTTGGAAGTAAAAGCAAAAAAGTAGATGCAATTTATACAAATTTAATTCAAAAAGGTCAGAATGAATTTAATATTTTATTAAATATTGATATTGAAGAGTTAAAAAAAATTGGCGGTCAAGTTTTTGCTGAAGCCATTAAAAGAATGCGGACTGGTCAGGTTCATCTTCAAGCGGGTTTTGACGGGCAATATGGAGTAGTTAAAGTTTTTAATGAACAGGAGATTAAAGAATTAAGAGGAGAGCAAAAGAGTTTGTTTTGAATAATTAGGCAATAGCCCGCCTTAATTTTTATAAAATTATGACGGGTAGGCAATAGGCATTAGGCGTTAGAAATTCTATTGACTAACGCTTAGCGACTAACAACTAAATTGATCATTGAATCCAAAAATCCCTCCACGACAAGGCAAGGGATTTTTGTTTTGTTTCTATTTTCTTTTTTTTCTCTTGGCGGGCTTTCTTTTTTTAGCCGTTTTTTTCTTCACTGGCATTTTTTTAACTTTCATGGGCCACTCTCTGTTTTAGAGTGACTTATTTTTAGTTTTTATTTTTAAAGAAGAATATAGTTTATCTATTAAATAATTTTCCTATAGTGCCCATTAAAAAATCTTGATGGAGATTAGTAATCATTAGAAGCCCAAAAAACAAGATTAAAATTCCAATAAATTTATATAATATTCTAGTTCCTCCAGAAGAGCCTAATTTAGCTTCGGCCCAAGAACTGTGTCCGAAATTTTCTATTATCCAATTAGTTTTCCAAATTATTAAAAATCCAACAGCACCAAGTATTAACCCGCCAATTATTCTGCCCATAAAGAAGTTGGTTAAAAGTTAAAGGGTTCATCCTGTTAAATAATATCGCGAAGCGATAATTTAACAGGATAAAAGTCGAAAGTACTTTAAATTTTTTACTTTCTACTAATTTATTTTACCAAAAAAAATATTATTATTCCAGCTTAGATTTAAGTTTCAAAATGTGTTAAAATTAAGATAGCAGTATTTATATCGCTTATTTTTCGTTATTAAAAACAAAATTAAAACAAAATAATGTTTACCCAAAAACAAGTAGAACAAATATTAATTAAAGCCAATATTTTAGATAGGGCTGAACTCAAAAAATACCAGGCTCAAGCTACTAAAAAGGGCAGGTTGATTCAAGATTATTTAATGGAAAAGAAAATTATTACTCTTAATGCTTTATATGAGAGTGCGGCTGCTTATTTTAAAGTTCCTTTTGTAAGCTTAAAAAATGTTGTTATTCGACATGATGTTTTAATGAAAATTCCAGAAGCTATTGCTAATGCCCATAACATTATTGCTTTTGATGATGATAAAAAATCTTTAAAAGTAGCTACTTTGGATCCTGGAGATTTGGAAACATTTAATTTTTTAAAAAAGAAATTAAATCTTGATTTAGAAATACACATTACTACTCCAGATGATATTAAAGAGGCCTTAAAACATTATCATAAAAGTTTGAAATCGGAGTTTAAATATTTAACTGGCGATGAAGAAGAAAAAGAAACCAAGGGTTTGAAAAAAAATAAAAAAGTTCTTCAGGAAATTGCCAAAGAAGCTCCGATTATTAAAATTGTAGATACTCTTTTAAAGCACGCCATTATGGAGGGAGCCAGCGATATCCACATTGAGCCAGAAGAAAAAGATGTTTTAGTTCGCTATCGGGTTGATGGAATTTTGAAGAATGTTATGACCCTGCCTAAACATATCCAATCTGGAGTTATAAGTCGTATAAAAATTTTATCTAATTTAAAAGTAGACGAGCATCGTTTACCTCAAGATGGTCGTTTTAAAATTAGTTCTGACAAATATAAAGTTTCTTTTCGAGTTTCTATTCTTCCGACTTTTGATGGTGAAAAAACAGTAATGAGATTATTAAATGAAAATGTCCAGATGCTTTCTTTGGAAGATTTAGGATTTCAGCCCAGGGTTTTAGATGTAGTTAAGAGAAATATTAGTAAGCCCCACGGAATTATTTTAGTTACTGGACCTACTGGTTCTGGAAAAACAACTACTTTATATACTATTTTGGGGATGTTAAATACTCCCCAAGTTAATATTTGTACTGTTGAAGATCCAATTGAGTATAGAATGGAAAGGATTAATCAATCACAAATAAATCCTAAAGTAGGGTTTACTTTTGCGAACGGTTTGCGCTCTTTATTGCGTCAAGATCCAGATATTATTATGGTAGGCGAAATTCGAGACAAAGATACAGCTGAAATTGCCGTGCATGCCGCCATGACTGGACATTTGGTTTTATCTACTATTCATACTAACGACGCCGCTACTACCATGCCACGTATGGCCCGCATGGGAGTACCTAGTTTTTTAATTTCCTCTACCTGTAATTTAATTATTGCTCAGAGATTAGTCCGGCGGATTTGTCCTTATTGTATTCAAAGTTATAATTTGGATGAAAAAGCTATTAGAGAACTAAGCAAACAATTAAATTTAGATAAATTAGTAGATTTTTTAATTAAAGAAAAGGTGGTCTCTGGTTCTAGAAAAAATTTGAAAGAACTTTTGTTTTATCGGGGCAAGGGCTGCAAAAAATGCAATAATACTGGCTATAAAGGGCGAGTGGGAATTTATGAAGTTTTAGAAAATAATGAAGAAATTTCTAATTTAATCTTAGAGAATGCTAGCGCTAATAAAATTATGGCCCAGGCCGTTGCCGACGGGATGACTACTATTATTGAAGATGGTTTTATTAAGGTCAAGAATGGCATTACTACTATAGAAGAAGTTTTGAGAGTAACTAAAGATTAAAATTTATTTATATGTTTGATGAAAAAAATTTGGAAAAATTAGATTTAAGGAAAGGTGATCAGAAAAGAAAAAAATCAATTTCTTTTTTAAAGAAGGTAAATGAGTATTCATTACGTTTTACACCTATTTCCTTAAAGGAAAAACTGTTTTTTGTGCAGTATTTGGTTCCTATGTTGAAAGTTGGTATTTCACTTTCCAGGGCTTTAAAAACTTTATCCAAACAAAGCCAGAATAAACGCTTCAAAGCTATTTTAATAGAAGTTGGAAATAAAGTTGAAGCCGGCTCTAGTTTTACAGAAGCCATTAGGCCACACTCAGATATTTTTGGAGAATTATTTGTAAATATGATTGAGGCCGGAGAATTATCTGGTAATTTAGAAAATGTTTTAGAGCAACTCTATATTCAAATCAAAAAAGATCATGATTTAATTTCTAAAGTTAAAACCGCTCTGACTTATCCAATTGTGATTATGGTGGCCATGTTTGGTATTGGGACATTTATGTTTATAGTGGTAATTCCTAAGATGACCTCTATTTTTAAGGAAATGAATGTGGAATTGCCGCTGCTAACAAAGATTTTAATTTCAGTCAGCAATGCTATCGCTAATAATGTGGTATTAGCCTTGCTAATTTTTATAGTTTCTATTTTATTATTTATTAAAATTATTAAGACCAAAAAAGGAAAATATATATTTCAGGGCATAGTTTTAAAAATCCCGATTATAGCCCCAATTATTAAAAAGATTAATTTAGCCAGATTTGCTAGAAACTTAGGCTCACTTTTAAAAACAGACATTATGATTGTAAAATCTTTTAAAATTACTTCTAAGGTTTTAGGGAATATTAGATACCGAGAAGCCATTCTTGAAATGGGTAATAATCTGAAAAAAGGTAAAAAGTTAGGCGAGTCCATTCAAATTTACCCAAAATTATTTCCGCCGGTTGTTTCACAAATGATTAGCGTTGGAGAAGAAACAGGCGAGTTAGATACTATTTTAGGTGAATTAGCAGAATTTTATGAAAACGAAGTGGACCAAATTATGAAAGAATTACCTTCTCTGATAGAACCGTTATTAATTTTAGTTTTAGGCGTAGGTGTCGGTGGCGTGGCTGCGGCAGTTATTATGCCTATGTATAGTTTAAGCTCTTCTATGTAATATTTGATCATGAATCATAAATTAAATAATCAAAAAAATAAAACCATCTTTACCCTTCATTTTTTTAATAGTGCAAAAAAATTAAAGCCCCAAATTTACAAAAAAAGAGAAGGATTTACCTTAGTGGAAGTTTTGGTTTCCATAGTAATTATTAGTATGTTAGTTTTAGGAATTTATAGCTTAATTATTTATTCCTATGGCATAACATCTGATAATAAATCTTATATAGAGGCCATGGAAATAGCCAATCAGAAAATGGAAGAAATTAGAAACCTGGCTTATGAAGATGTCGGCACAGAGGGCGGTTCGCCGACGGGAGTAATTCCTGATTATGAGTATGAAGTTAGGGGCCGTTTTACAATTTATACTACAGTGCAGTTTTATGATGATCCCTATGATGGTACTTTAAGCTTAGGAACGGATGATATTTTTGTAGATTATAAAATAGCTACTGTGCAAGTTAGTTGGGATGGTCATTTCGGCGAAAAAGAGGTTACTTTTTTTTCTAAAATAATTTCTTCTACAGAAGAAACCTTAGCGGGCTATGGTTTATTGGAAATTACAGTGGTTGATGCCGATGGAGCAGGTTTTCCTAATGCTGAAATTCATATTGAAAATAATGAATTAAATCCAGTTATGAACGCAGATTATGTAACAAAGACAAGTGGTCTTTTGTCTTTGCCAGTTTTGCCAGGATTTGAGAGTTATGAGATTACGGTTAGTAAAGACGGTTGCGGAGTTGACCAAACCTATCCGCGTACTGTGGAAAATCCTGTGCCCAGCAAGGTAGATTTGTCTGTTAGTGAGGGCTTAAAAACTTCTCAGGCTTTTTCCATTGATTTTTTAAGCTCTTTAAAAATAAGGACCATTTCCCAGCAATTACCAGATAATTGGAAAATTAATACAGATAGTAGCGGTAGATCTCAATTAGATCCGAGTTTTACTATTGGAACAGATGGTTATTTGTATTTTGTTTGGGAAGATAATCGCAGCAGCTCTTCTTATAAAATTTATGCTCAAAAATATGATAGTAATGGCAATCAGCAATGGGAGCCGAATGATATAATTATTGCTACAGCCAATAATCAGGTTAATCCAGAAATTATTATAGACGCTAACTATGATTTATATGTAGCTTGGAATGACAACTCTACCGGTAATCAAGATGTATATTTTGTAAAATTAAGTTCAGAAGACGGTAGTAACCTCTTAGGAGGAACTAAAAAGATAGAAACTGAGTCAGAAGAGAGCGATCAAGCTAATCCACACTTAGCCCTATTTAATAATGGCACCAGTACTTTAATTATGTGGGAGGATAATAGAATTGCAGATATTGATTTATATATGAGAAAGTATGATGAAAATGGCTTAAAAATTTGGCCAATAGAAAAAAGAATAAATGCTAATCCGGCTTTGGACGGCACTAATCAGTTTGCTGGAGATTTAATAATAGATTCAGCAGATAATATTTATATTATTTGGACTGATGACAGAAATACAAATTTTGATATTTATTCTCAAAAATATGACGGCAGTGGTAATTCTTTGTGGATTTCAGATACAAAAATTAATACAGATGTTTCTTCTACAGACCAATACTCTCCAGCTGTAGCCATAGACTCGGCAGACAATATTTATATTGCCTGGACAGATGAAAGAGACGGCGATAAAAATATTTATGCTCAAAAATATGACGGCAGTGGTAATTCTTTGTGGATTTCAGATACAAAAATTAATACAGATGTTTCTTCTACAGACCAATACTCTCCAGCTGTAGCCATAGACTCGGCAGACAATATTTATATTGCCTGGACAGATGAAAGAGACGGCGATAAAAATATTTATGCTCAAAAATATGACGGCAGTGGTAATTCTTTGTGGACAGAAGATTTAAGAATTAATATTGATTTAGAATCCTTTGAACAATATGCGGTTGAGTTAGCTATTAACCCAAACACTGATGAGCCCTTTGCTTGTTGGACCGATGCCAGAAATGGCGATGATGATATTTTTGTTAGCGAATTTGATTATTATGAAACCGCTACTTATTTGGGTGGTATTCCAGTGCATTTAGTGGGCACCAAACAAATAGGAGATAACCCAGTTATTTTTGAACATGATAAAAATTATTTAACAGACGCCAATGGAGAAGTTAATATTATTTTAGAGTGGGATATGAGCTATGAAGTTAGTTTAGAAGAAGGATATGAAGATTATAAAATTATTTTTACTAGCCCAGCCCAGCCCTTTACTATTTTGCCGGATGAAGATGTAGAAATATTATTATATTTAGAATAATAATATGCAATTAGGAAAAATTGGTTTTTTAAAATATCAAAAGAAATCCTCTACTCCTTACCCTTTTAAAGGAGAGGGGGGAGTAAGTTTTCAATCTTATAAAAAAAGTAGAGGGTTTACTTTGATTGAAATAATGATAGCTATTACTATTTTTGTATTTACAGCCATTATTTTAAATAGATTTTTATTTGAGGGGTTTCGTTCTTTAACTTTTGTTTCTGAACAAGAAGAAGCCATTGAAGACGCCCGCGATGCTATGGGAATAGTCATTACTGAAGTACGAGAGGCAAGTTCTTCGGAAAAAGGGCATTACGCTTTATCCACCATTGATGAGCAAGAATTTATTTATTACAGCGATATTAATAATGATGGCCAAACAGAAAAAGTTCGTTATTTTTTAGAGGGTTCAGAATTGAAAAAATCAGTAATTGAGCCCGGGCTTACCAATGATTATGATGGCCAAGCAGCTACTTCTACCCTAGCTTATTATGTTAATAATCAAACAGAGCCGATCTTTATTTATTATGACTCTAATAAAGAAGAAACAGATTTGATTAATAGTGTCCGTTTAATTTATATTAATTTAATAGTTAATGTCACCCCCGAAAGAAAACCAGACGATTACGCTGCTTTTTCTGGAGTACATCTAAGAAATTTAAAAGACAATCTATAATCTATGTTTAATTATAAGAAACAAAGAAAAGCATCCATGCTTTTTTTAGCCTTAACCGCCACGGGTTTTTTCTTTCTAATGCTGGTTGGAGTTTTGGGATTAGGATTAACTCAATATAAATATAATTTAATTAAGGTAGCAAAAAATCAGGCTATGCACGTTGCTGAGGCCGGAGTGAATTATTATCGTTGGGTTTTGTATCATGATAATGATGAATATTGTAATGGTGAAGAGTGTATTAGTGCGCCTGATTATGGGCCTTATGGCCCATATGCTTATACGGATTCTTCCGGAGAAAATATAGAGGGTTATTATGAATTGTATATAATTCCGCCCCCTATTGATGGTTCTACTTTGGTGACTATTCGATCGGTTGGTTGGGTAGAAAAATATCCCAATATTAAAAGAACCATAGAAGTACAATGTGGTATTCCTTCTTGGTCTGCTTATTCTATTTTAGCTAATGCTAATATGCGTTTTGGTGAAGGAACAGAGGTTTGGGGTCCGATGCATTCTAATTCAGGCATTCGTTTTGATGGCTTGGCCCATAATGTTATCACTTCTTCGGTCTTAGATTATGATGATCCTGATCATGCGGGCGGAAATGAATTTGGAGTCCATACTCACATTACTCCTATTGACCCCCTGCCAGATGGAAATAATCCGCCAGAAAACGTCCCAGAGCGAGAAGATGTTTTTGAAGCCGGGCGTTCCTTCCCAACACCAACTATTAGCTTTGATTTATTAGATAATTATTTAAATGAAACTGAAGAAGAAGCCGAAGAAAATGGTTTAGTAATTAAAAAGTCAAATAAAGAGGGCTATCATATCGTGCTTAATCCAGATGATACCATTGATATTTATGAAGTAGAAGAAGTTACTCAGCCCTGTTCAGTTTGTTTAGAGTGGGGCTGTATAAGATGGTGGTGGGGTTTTTGTACACAATGGGGATGTACGGATTATGAACATACAGATACGGATGGAATCGTTGAAGAGTCGGATTATATGGCAGATATTGATACGCCAGCTAATGGAATTATTTTTGTAAAAGACAAGGTTTGGATAGAGGGCAATATAGATGGAAATAGAATTACTATTTTAGCATTTGAAAAACCCATTACTGGTAATTCTACAGATATAATTATTAATAATGATTTAATATATACTAATTATGATGGTACGGATTCTATTGGCCTAATAGCTCAGAGAAATATTAATATTGGTTTTTATAGTGAAGATGATTTACAGATTGATGCGGCTCTAATTGCTAAAGAGGGCCGAGTTGGCCGAAATTATTTTGATGCATCTTGCGGTTCCGAATATATTAGAGATACTATTGAAATCAATGGTTCTTTGGCCACTAAGGAAAGGTATGGTTTTGCTTATACTGACGGCACGGGTTATCAAATTAGAAATTTAAATTATGATAGTAATTTAACTTTTATTCCTCCGCCCCATTTTCCCACTACCGGCGAGTACAGCTTTATATCTTGGGAGGAAAAGTAATTTAAACTTATATCATAGTTTAAAAAATGTTATAATTTAAGAGTAATTTATAGTTATTTAATATGTTTAGTAAAAAAATAGATTATCCCATAGGGTTAGATATATCAGATTTATCTTTAAAGTTTGTCCAATTGCAAAAAAGGGGCAGGGCTTTATTTTTTCAGGCATTTGGAAAAGTATCTTTAGAAAATGGCTGGATAAAAAATGGTAGTATTGAAAAAAAGGAAAAAGTACAAAAAGCCATTAAGGAATTATTAGCCAAACCGTTATTTGGTAAAGTTAGCTCTAATCAAATTGTTACTTCCCTGCCAGAGCCCCGTACCTTTATAAAATTGATTAAAATTAACGCCGATCCAGATAATTTTAAAAAAAATCTTTTGAAAGAGTTAGAGAAACATATGCCTTTTTCTATAGATGAAATTTATTATGATTATGAGATAGTAAAAAGCACTGAAGAGCAGGACTGGGTTATTTTTGGGGCTTCTCCTAAGAGTTATGTTGATCAATATTTAGAATTGTTTCAGGATAGTGGTTTTATGATTATGGGTATGGAAATAGAATCAACAGCCGTAGCTCGCAGTTTATTATTGGAGGAATCTCCTGATTATAAAACAAGCCCTAAAAAGAATTATGGAGTATTAGATATTGGGGCTAATCGCTCAAGCATGTTTGTTTATTCTAAAAATACTATTTTGTTTAATGTTAGTATTCCTATTTCTGGAAATAACGTTTCAGACAAAATTGCCGAGTCATTAAAATTAGATAAAAAGCAGGGAGAGTTGGCAAAAATAGTTTGTGGCTTAGATGATAAAAAATGTTCAGCCGTCAAAGACAATCTTTCCCAGATGATAGATTTGTTAATTATAGAGATTAAAAAAGTGATAAATTTTTATAATAGCCATTTTTCTGAACGTGGTTCCCTAGATAAGATTATATTATCTGGCGGAGGGGCTAATATAGATGGTTTAACAAATTTAATAAAAGCGAAAATTGGCATAGATACAGAAATTGGAGATGTTTTTACTAATATATCCGAACCAAAAAATATATCTGTGAATTTAGGCCGGCCCAAGGATATTTTTATTAAAGATTTTGTGGAAGTATATAAATATAAGGCCGGGGAGGGGACAAGAACCAAAAAGAAAACAATTTCTATTAAGCAAGATTCTAGCATTACCTATGCTACGGCCATTGGCCTGGCTTTGAGGAAAATTTTTGTAGATTAGTTTATGTTAAATTTAAATATCCTACCAGAAAAGTATAAGAAAGAAATCAAATTATTATCTTATTATAAACATATTAAGAACATTTTTCTTTTATTAGTATTTTTTGTTTTAATGATTGGCATTTTGTTTTCTTTGAGTCATTTAGTTCTAATTAGTTATATAGAGGAAAGTAAAGCAGGCTCTTTTTTGGTAAAAGAAACTTATCAGGGAGTGGATGATGAAGTAGAGAAGGTAGAAAAGAAAATGGATTATATTTTAAGTATTCAAGAAAATGCTATTAATTGGTCAAAATTATTAGAGGATATAATGTTAAAAACAGGGAATAATATTAGTTTTTCCAAGATTGTCATTAATAAAGATAATTATAGCTTGGATTTAACGGGCTATGCTCAGACCAGGGATGACCTTTTGGAATTAAAAGAATCTTTTGAAGAGTCATCTAGTTACCTGACCATTGATTTTCCAATTCGTAATATCTTAGAAAGAGATAATATAAGTTTTGAAATGAGAATAACTGTTGATCCTTATGATTTTAAGTAAAATAAAAAATTTAAAGACCCAGAACAGAATGTTGATTTTGCTTGTTTTTAGCTTACTAATAATTTTAGCAGTTGTTTATGGCGTCATTCTTCCTAAGGCAAAATATATTAACAACACTTGTAATCAAATAACGGAGAGAAGAAAATTTTTAGAAGAACAATATCTGAAGCTTAAGAATATTAGAGAAAATAAAAAAGACATAGACTCAATAAAAAATGATTTAGGGAAATTGGATGAGGTTTTTGTTAAACATAGCGAAGATTTGGAATTCATTCAGACCTTAGAAGCAGTAGCTAATAAAAATAATGTAGAACAAATTATCAGCTTAGAGGATATTGATGAAAAATTGGGAGAGTATAAGGAAATTGTTTTGGAAATCGATTTAAAGTCAAATTTTTTAAATATTATGGACTATTTAATAGATTTAGAAATTTTAAAATATTATGTAAATGTTAAATCTTTAAGTATAAGTGGCTTAAGGGGTCCGCTGACTAATAATCTTAGCGATGAAACACCCTCAGTTTCTAGTCGAGTCAGTTGTAAAATTATAGCGGACACATATTGGAAATAAATTTATGTCAAATATCAGTGTAAAAATTAAGTTTGAAAAGATAATACTATTTTTATATATTATAATTATTATTATTGCCTTAGGCATTTTTTGTTATCTTTTTTCCTTTTTAAATAAGAATTTGTATAGAGTCATTTTTTCTAAAGAAGAGATTAAAATAGAAAAGGAGATTATTGAATCTTGGGTAATTGGGGTGGATATTGATAAATTTGAGATAATTGTTGATAATATTGAGAAAAAAACAGCACCTCGGGAATTAGAAAATTTTAAAAATATATTTAGATAAAATGTTTGTTATTAAATTTAGAAAACATAAATCAGATAAATTTAAAGAAGTTTTTATTGGAGAAAAATCTTTTTTCACGGTAAGCGGATTTTTAGTGGGAAGTATTTTGATTGGCAGGTCTTTATGGGAATATGGGAAGAATTATATAGGAGTTTTAGCTACCCTTTTATTAGGAGTGTTGCTTTTTATTTTTAGTGGTATTATTTTAAAAAAATTTAATAAATAAGTTTTTAAAATAATTTATTAAAATATAAATTAGTAAAATTAGATATAAATATATGTATCAACAAGGACCAAGAAAAAATTATCAAAATAATAGAACTGGTGTTTTTGGTAAATTGGACCTTGAAAAAACGGGTCAAGGCAGGAGATTGAGGACAAGTAAAACTGATTCTGTTTTTGGAAAGGGAAAAAGTTTTGTGAGTAAGGTAATTAGAGCAAAATCAGTACGTGGCAAGATGCAGCTTAAAAATCTTTCGGAAGAGAATATAAGACAGATTGATAATTTGATTAGTGATAAATTGAAAAAACATGTTTCAAGAGAGACAGCATATTTAACTAGAAAAGAGGCTAGAGATATTAAAATAAAAGCCTATAAAATATATAAAAATAGTTTAAATTTTTCTAAAGAAGATTTTAAAGATTTAAAACGAGCAGTAGGGGCTATACGAGCTGGGGGCGACCGAGCTAAAAAAGCCATGAGCATTTTACGTACAAGTGGCATTAGTAGTGATAATAATGGAGTGTTTAAATCGCCTACCCCCCAAAACGCTACTGTAGACTCGTTTTTTTCTAAAACTGATCAATCTAAAAGTAAGCCAAATAAAAATGATTTTCAGTTTGGATATAAATTTGGAAATAATGAGGATAAGGCTGAGAAAGAAAAAAATAAAAAAGTTGATATAAATCTTCCACCAGATGAAGAGATTGAAGATTTACGAAACAAAGCTAACAAAGCCAAAGATTTGCCGATTTGATATTTAATAAATAGATTTAAATAATATGAAAATAACTTGGTATGGACAATCATGTTTTAAATTTAAATGTAATAATTTAGATATTGTTATAGATCCCTATGATAATAGTTTGGGTATTAAAATGCCAAAACTAAAAGCAGATGTACTTTTAATAACTCATGACCATTTTGATCATAATAATGTTAAAGCCATATCTGGGAATCCTTTTAAAATAGACAGCCCGGGAGAGTATGAATTCAAAAATGTCTTTATATATGGTAAAAGCGCCTTTCATGATAATAAACAAGGTCGGGACAGGGGCTCAATTACCATGTATATTATTGAAGAAGAAAAGCTAAAAGTAGCTCATTTAAGTGATTTAGGCCAAAAAAAATTAACAGAAGAACAATTAGATTTTTTAGATAATGTGGATATTCTTTTATTGCCCGTGGGCGGAAATTATACCATAGGAGTATCTGAAGCCATAGATTTAATTAATGAAATAGAACCTCGTATAGTTATTCCTATGCATTATAAAATACCAGGAATAAAAGTAGATTTAGATGGTGTAGAAAAATTTGTTAAAGAGCTGGGAGTCACTCCACAAAAAGAAGATGAATTAAAAGTTGCTCATAGTGATTTGCCTAGCAATGAATTAAAATTAGTTATTTTAAATAAGCAATAATATGCGTTCTAAATTTTATTTAAAATTTTTAGTTATTATTTTGGTAGTTTCAATTTTAATCATTTGGGGCTATTTGAATAGAAACATGTTTGCTGATTTTACTTGGGGTGAAGATCTGACGGAGCTAAAGGATAAAATAGGCGATGATGTTAACGAGCTGGGAGAAACGGGATTAATAGATAGGATTAAAAATATTATTAAATCTAGAAAAGAAGAGCCAGTTGATGTAAATGGAGAGGTTATTGAGAAAATTTTAAATAAGCTTCCAGCAGAACAGAATTTTATAGAATATGATTATCAGCCCTGGCAGATAAAATTTAATTATGATGAAGCAATGGCTAAAGAAATTAAGGATAATCAGATTATATTAACTTACCAAGATAGTCCATGGATAAGCGTAATTATCCAAAGAGAATATTTGGGCACCAATGAGTTTAATGATTGGCTGAATGATAATTTTGATTTACAAAAATTAGATAAAATAGAGCAAGGGGACTTAATTTATTGGTTAAATGATTTAAGCAAGGATGAATTAAATGAAAAAAATTATTATTTAAATTCAGAGAATTATATTTATAGTTTTTTAATCAAGTGTCCGCAAGAGCAAAGTGATTTATGTGAGAAGAATATTAATATTGTTGAATCTTTTAATATATATTAATTATTATTAAAAAAATATGTTAGAACAACATTCACAACCAAATGAAAATAAAAATAAAGGAGTAGATGACATTTTTTCTGAGCCAGAAAACAAAACAGAAATTCGGAGCGCTCCTATTGGTAAAGAAAATATTGATATTTCAGAATCTTCTGTGGGCCAGGAAATAAATCCCGAGCCAGTTAATATGGGGCCAATAAAAACAGCCAAAATTCAAGCTCATAATGTGGAAAAAAAACCAAAGCCAGATTTGAATTTTGGAAAATTTTTATTTTATTTTTTACTGGCTTTAATTATTTTAATAGGAGCTTTTGCAGTTTGGGCTTTAGTTTTCTAAATTATTTTTTCAAATTTGACAGCTCACGTCATTTAGTTATAATTAAAAGTGATATTTTTCTATTCGTTAGAAATTCTATCTAAACCATAGGATTGAATAGAAAAGTATCACTTTTTTCTTCCCTCGCTTATCTGTTTAAGCAGTTGATTTATACAATAAGTCTAATTGACTTTTTAGATAGGTATGCGGGGGAAGATTTTTTTATTTCTCCATATTATATTGTCTTGAACTATGATTATTTATTTTATACTTTTTTATAAAAGCGATGGGTTGACAAAAATATTATGTAAGTATAATATAGAATATTCTTAATTAAAAAATATAGGAGGACATATGTCTAAATTAAGATTAAGATATTATGTAATGGTTGGTTGTGTCTTGGAAGGTTATGAATTCAAATTTAATCGAGAAAGTCTGAAAGAAATGAAAGAGTATGGATATGATTTCTTTTTTAGATCAGACAAGATTAAGACCATTGAGGAAAATTATAAGAAAGACCATGCTTTCGTAAGTAGAAAGTATACATGGACGGCTGAAATTGAAGAGGGTAAAAAGTATAAGTTTAAACTGGGATCTTTATTTACTATTGTTGGTTTAGCAACTCGCTATGTTGATTTTGCTGGAAGCGAGTTTTTGGAAGTAGAAATTGTCCCCGGTAAATTGTATCTTTATACCCTTGTTGTGAATGGTTTTATAGACCACTTGAAAGTCCTTGGGGAAATAGTAGAAAATTAAATTTTAAGAATAAAATTAACTGGGCTAAAAATAGTCCAGTTTTTTATTTTTTAATTTTAAATCCTATTTCTTTTTGGGGAGAGCAAGATTTTTCCTGGATTATTTTTTTGATTACTTCAAATATGGTTTTAAATTTTTGATCATATTTAGTTTCCATTTCTTCAATTTTTTTTCTTAGTTCTTTGTGAGTTAAAAGTATTTCTCTTAATTTAGTGAAAGTTCTAATAATTTGAATATTTACTTGAATAGCTTTTTTACTTTTAAGAACGGACGATAACATTGCCACTCCTTGCTCGGTAAATACGTAGGGTAGATAACGAGACCCACCCCTTTTTGAGGTCACAATTTGTGACCTCAAAGAAGAATTGTTTTGATCTAAAATTTTATTTTTCCAGTTTTTAAATTCCTTTTCACTCAATTCAAACATAAAATCTTCTGGGAAGCGGTCTAAATTTCTTTTAACTTGTTGCTTTAGGGCCTTAGTTTTTACATCATAAAGTTTAGCTAAGTCTTTATCAAACATTATTTTTTTATTTCGAATTAAATAAATTTTATTAATAATTTTTTCTGATGGAATTAAATTTTGGTAATTATTTTTCATATTATTTTTTAAACAATTGAATCAACTTATTTTTAAAAACAAAGCCCAAGCTAGTTAAAAATCCTGAGCCCAGAATCCAATTTAGAGCTTGTGGGCTTTTTTCTTCATTTTCATTAATATTTATTAGCTCTGTTGAGCTAGGGGTGATATTTGTTTCGGAGGCGCCTAAGATTTCTGCTTTGATAATATCATTTTGATTGCGTGGCAAGAGGGTTAATTTGTCTTGATAGTTTATTAACAACCCCTGGATAGTTATTGAGTCATCCTTAGATAATTCATCCAATGTTATTTTTTCATTATTTATTTTAATTTTTAATTCTATCTCATCAGCGGAAATATAGAAACTTTTTTTATTTAATTTGCTAATTTTTCCAGAAACAAATATAAAAGAGTCAATAATATCTTCGTCTAATTCTTCTAAACTATATTCTTCAAGGTCTGGCAAATTTTTTTCATTAATTTTAATTATATTTTCAGAATTTTCTACTTTGATGCGGGAATAATATTTAAGATGACTTATTTTACCCTGGATTTGAACAATGTCTCCATAATTTAATTCTGGCCAATCTTTATTCAAATATACCCCTAAACATTTATCTAAATAAGTTGTTTCCTCATGAATGTTATAAGAGCATAGATAAGCTGTATTCTTGTATAATTCATTGGGTAGAGCGCTGATGATTCCGTAAGTAATAATTTCCTGACCATTTTCTAATTCAAATATTTCTTCTATTTCCGTAAAATAAATTTCTTCGTCTAGAGAAGTAGATTCAAAGAGTTTATTTTCTTGAAAATTAAAAATGTTTTTCTCTGCAGGGCTAGTTTCCTCTGTCCAAAAGTAGTCCCCATTTATTTCGTCATAAACATAGGACTGTCCCTCAAAACTTTTTTCATAGGATAGTTCCCAAATTAAATTTTCATTACAATCTAATAATTGGAGTTCTTCGTTGGAATTATTTAAAGTTATTTTTGAATCACTTCTTTTAATTAATAAATATGCCTGAGCTTTTATTTTTTCTTCTAAGCCATAAGAAGAGCTCTTGTCTTTTATTTGCCAATTATTTAGATTTATTTCAGTATTATTAGGATTAAATAATTCTATCCATTCTTTGTCATCAGAACCAATGGGGTTGGGCAAAACTTCATTAATTATTATTTCTTCATTAAAATTTACACATTCTTGAACATCCTCTTCATTGTTTGTTGTAGAATTATTTTCAGATTCTTCTAAAATATTTAAATAAATTACAGCATCATCCTCTAATTCAGATTCATTAGTAATTTTCAATGTAATTTTTTTTAATCCAGCCTCTGTAAAAATAATTTCTAGATTTTCATTTTCACCTTTTAAGGAATTTTCTAAATACCATTCGTATTGTAAATCTTGATTATTGTCATCAACAGAATTTTCAGCGCTAAGAACAATTTCTTCATTGGTTATTAGATTGTCACTCAAAAGATCAATTCTTGCCGTTGGTTTTAAATAATTTTCTTGCTCATTTTCAGCATTAGGAGTTAAAAGAGGTGTCATTTTCCATTGATTATCAAAACGAGCCCAGGCATAATTTTCTTTGGACTGAGAATAGCTCATTTCATCAATTTTTTCATCAACATTATTGAAAAGGTAAACACTCTCACTGGAATTATTAAGAGATATGTTGGATATAGACCGTTCAACTAAAAAATAATTATTTATATTTAAATTTGTAAAATCATCTGTAGAAAATATGTATTTTTTTCCAGAGGCGTCCTGCAAGTACCAATTTTCTAAATTAACAGTATTGTTACTTGTATTTTTTAATTCAATCCATTCGGCTTCGTCGCTTCCTTCGGGATTAGGAAGTAATTCATTTATAATTATATTTACCCCAGCACTATTAATAACAATTTCTTTGGTCCAATAAGAATTATTTACTCCATCACTAACTGTTAAATTGATTATATAATTCCCGCTTTGATTATATCTGTAATTATTTTGACATCCATTTGCTTCGCCACTGTCTCCAAAATTCCAATTAAAACTCAGGGGGTCATTTTCTGTATCATCAGAGCTACAAGCATTAAAATTTATTAATTCTCCGACAAAAAATGAATTATTTATATTTTCTATTATAATTTGTGGAGAATTATTAATTTCGTTTTCAATTATTGTCAGGGTTAAGGAATCTGAGTTGGATAGTTGGCCGTCATTTACCGTTAAAGTAATAAGATATTCTCCTATTTCAGAAAATTGATAAGTTGTAGTAGCTGATGTAGAAGTGGCTTGATTGTCAAAATTCCATAAGAAATTTAATTCATCTTCGTCTGGGTCATAAGAATTACTACCATCAAAAAATACTTCTTTATTAAGATAGGCCTGAATGTCGTCACCGGCTATGGCTATGGGGGCTTGATTAGGCGGAGGAGTGCTGGGTATTTTTCCGGGTGTGCCTCCTATTATATATGATTCTTGCCAAGGACTTTCTAAATTATAAATATCTATTTTTTCAATTGTTTTGTCATTATCATTTCCACCCAATTCATTTATGTAAGAAAATTGAGTCATAATTTCATTATTTTTTAATAATTGAATAGTTTCGGCGGTGTTGTTTAAACTCATTGAGGATTCAAAAATAATGCCAGTGAAATTTGGATAATTATTCAAAAAAGATTCCCCATCTTTAGTAATAATAGAGAAGGTCGTGCTGGCTATTTGATTGTCTCCTTGATACATGTTTAATAAATGGTTAGAGCCATCATTAAATCTCCAATCAGAATTTATTTCAATAGTCGAGGTGGAGGTATTAAAAATTTCAACCCATTCTTTATTACTATCTGCGCCTTCAGGATTATACATTATCTCAGTAAAGATTAGATTTTCTGCTTGAGCGGTATTAATAAAAATTAGCAGAGCTAAAAATACAAGAGAGACAAGAGTTAAATATAAATTTTGTTGTTTAAAATACATAAAATTATTCTTCCTCCTGCGGGGAACGCCAATAAGCGTTCCCCGCTATATATAAGAAACATTGTTTTAATGAAGGACCGCTAACATCAAAATAATGTTTTCCCATAACATAATTATTCTTCTTCAATATCTATTTCTTCTATAGCAACTTCTTTTTCGGCCTCTTCCTTTTTCTTGCCACCAAGCATGACTAAATCCTTAACAATTATTTCAGTCATATAATGTTTTTTGCCTTCTTTGTCGTCCCAATTTCTAGTTTGTAATCGGCCTTCTACATAAACCTTATCTCCTTTGTGAAGATATTTTTCTACTATTTGTGCTAATTTTCCCCAAAAGACCAAATTATGAAATTCGACTTTACTTTTGGTTTCACTGGATTTAGTTTTTTTCCAAACTAGATTAGTAGCCAGGCCAACACGGGCTAAATCAGTCCCGTTTTTCAATTTTTTGATAGTCGGATCATTGGTTAAATTGCCGACTAAGATTGCTTTGTTAACATCCATTGTTTTTTTGTCCGCTCTTCTTAATTATTAAATCAAGGGTGGTGCGGAAATTAATTATTAATTCAATTTACAATGCCCTTGTCCCCGTTAAACAAAATTTAGATTCAAAGGTTATTTCAATAAATAATTCCTTTTGTTATTCAACATTTCCTATTTGTTGTAAAATGCTGATTTAAATTTTATTTTTATCCCTGAAAGGATGAAAATGTTTAAACGGGGTTGACTTTTTTTTGCTTTGATTTATAATCAAAAAGAGGTCAAGTTTTACTCTTCGGAGTAAGCATGGCTTCATAAATCGCTTTTCGCCAAATTCCTCCGCAAGGAGGTTTTTGGTTTTTGAGCCAATTGAATTTAATTTCATTGGCCCAATTCCCAAACTACTTTTCAATTAATTTGAGATATGTAAATTAATTTTTCAAACTTATTAACAATATAAAAGACATCTCTTAGCATGGGACGTCTTTTTGGTTTTTGTCTTTATTTTAAGCTATTTTTAGGGTTTTTGTTTTCATAAGAGACGGCTCTATTTTTATAGACGGCTATATTTCTCTATACACCTATCTTAACAAATATTATTTTTTAGTCAACCCGGTCCCTGACAAGGAGCTGGGTCAATAATAATTGTCAATAAAAAAATCCCCAAATTATTTTGAGGATTTATTCAAGAAAAATGAATTTCTCTTCTTTAAGAAGAAAAGCAATTTGAGGATGGTGTGCATTAGGATTATCGGTTTGGAAGATCAATTTGGCTGGAAGGGATTTTTTAAGTACATATTTAATTTCTAGGCCAGCAACGATTAAAGAAAATTTAAGAAACATGTTTTTTTACAAAGAATATTGATGAGGGTTGCAAGTCCGGGATTGATTTTTTTCCGATATCATTTTGAAAAAAGAACATTATATCTCCTTTGTCGTATTAACAAATTTTTGCCCGACTAATTTTAGGATGGGCTCAGTACATAAATTGGGTTTAAAAAGATTGCACCAAATGTGATTATACACAATTTGATTTTTTGGGTATTTTCTATGGGGATAATTAACAGTGAATTTCTCCTCTTTTTTGATAATATCAATAATAGCTGCGGGTAATTCTTGTCCAGATATATCTTCTTTCTTTAAATAAAGCATTCTTCCTCCAGTTTGTTTAATTAAGTCAGATTATTATATTTAGCAGAAAAAGTCAAGAAAAGTGATTTAGGGATTAGTAAATTTAGTTAAATTTAAGGGCTTGAATAAAAAAATAAAGAATGTATAATAATATGTATGAAAAATAGATTGCTGAAGTGGCGGAATTGGTATACGCGACGGACTTAAAATCCGTTGGAGGCAACTCTGTGTGGGTTCGAGTCCCACCTTCAGCACCATTCGACTCGTCCTCACTTTGTTCGTCCTCGCTCATGGTCTACGACCATTCTATAGAGAATAATTTTGGAGGGACGAGAAGTTTATCCCGTCGAATGACGGGAAGTCCCACCTTCAGCACCATCGAGCTTAGCTCGATTTCGTTCAGGTTTATGGCACTGCCAAAGCTAAGGGTGAATAAAAAATAGTTTCTTGACTCAACTTTATTGTATAGCCATAATCTATATTAGATGTTTATTGATTTTGGGGTTACCCCTTTACTTTCTTCTAAATATGGTTTATACTAATGTGTAGTTAAAAGTTATCCACAGTTTAAGTAAACCCCTCATCTTCTACTTTAAAAATTCAATATCTTAATTTTATTATATAATTTTTTTGAAATAATCCTTTGATATTGTTTTGCAAAAAAGGTGATGGGGTAAATTAACTATTAACCAAAAATAACTGAGTAAAGAACAAAAAAATTTGTGTGTAAATAATAAATCAAGCGGATTTTAGTGCTACTTAATTTTAGATAGTAGAGCCGCTTGTTCTAAGCGGTTTTTTGATAATTAATAATATAAACAATAACTAGTAGTAATTTTTAGTAAGGAAAGTATAGCCAGGTCTTTTCCGGCCCCTTTATTTTCAAGGATAGCTTGAATGATTCTGAATATAGTTTCTGATTACTACTAATTATTGCTTATATTTAAGGATGATTTAAATAATTCAAAGACAAAATAAGCAAGAAGTTCTTTGAAAAAAAAGCATAAAGAAATATTTTATGTTTCAGTGATTGCAATTTTAAGGGCATATGGTGGATACCTTGACATTAGAAGACGATGAAGGACGTAGTAGCCTGCGATAAGCCTCGGGTAGGTGGCAAGCAACCTTTGATCCGGGGATTTCCGAATGGGGTAACCCACTGACAAAGCAAACTGTCAGTATCATTAACTGAATACATAGGTTAATGAAGACAACCTGGGGAATTGAAACATCTTAGTACCCAGAGGAAAATAAAGAAGAAACAGTTCTTAGACTAAGGTTAGTAAGTTTTCTTACTGACTCTCAGTCTAAGGATTTCGATTCCCTCAGTAGTGGCGAACGAACGGGGAAGAGCCCAAACCTATAGAGTGTTGATGTTGAAATTTAAAAACTTCGGTTTTTAAAAAGATTCATCTTAAAGGTCATAGGCCGTTGCTTTATAGGGGTAGATTAGTAAATTACGTTCGGAGCTTATGAGTCCGAGATGGAGTATACTTATAATGACTTCCCTAGTAGAATAGACTGGAAAGTCTAACCAAAGAAGGTGATAGTCCTGTACGCGAAAGGGGTTATTGCTCTATGGTAATTTACTTGAGTATGCCAAGACTCGTGAAATCTTGGTTGAAACAAGTGTGACTATGCACTAAGGCTAAATACTTCTAATGATCGATAGTGAACTAGTACCGTGAGGGAAAGGTGAAAAGTATCCCGATTAGGGAGATGAAATAGTATTTGAAACCATATGCTTACAAGCAGTCGGAGCCGTGTACCGCTCACTGCGTTCGGATACACGGCAAGCTACATTTATATTTTATTTATTATATTTTATAGATGGGCTTGCCAAGTACCCGAGCATAGCGAGTGGTACGTGGTGACGGCGTGCCTATTGAAGAATGAGCCAACGAGTTTATTTTTGTTGTTTGTTTAATCCCGATTTAGGGAGAAGGCAAAGCGAAAGCGAGTTGTAAAAAGCGTATTTAATTAAATAGTATAAGTTAATCTTAAACTTATGCTATTTGATTGAAAGACAGCATGAATAAGACCCGAAACCGAGTGAGCTAACCATGGCCAGGATGAAGGTACGGTAACACGTGCTGGAGGTCCGAACCTACTAGTCGTGCAAAACTAGAGGATGAGCTGTGGTTAGAGGTGAAATGCTAATCGAACTCGGCTATAGCTGGTTCTCCTCGAAACAGTTTTAGGACTGGCCTCATTGTGGAGTCTAGGGGTAGAGCTCTGAATGGGATGGAGAGAGAAATCTTATCCACTCCAACCAAACTTCGAATACTAGATACTCTATACAATGGGAGTTAGACTATGGGGGCTAAGCTCCATCAGTCAAAAGGGAAACAGCCCAGATCCTAACTTAAGGTCCCTAAGTCTCAGTTAAGTGTAAAAGGCGGTGTCATTACTTAGACAACTAGGAGGTTGGCTTAGAAGCAGCCATCCTTTAAAGATAGCGTAACAGCTCACTAGTTAAGTGATAATGCGCCGAAAATGTAACGGGGCTAAACTGAGCACCGAAAGTAGGAATCATAAATTAATTACGATTTATGGTGGTAGAGGAGCATTTTATATTTGTTGAAGTTAGATCCGCGAGGACTAATGGAAGATATAGAAGAGAGAATGTTGGCATGAGTAACAAAAAGATGGGTGAGAAACCCATCCACCGAAAACCTAAGGTTTCCTGAGCAATGATTGTCAACTCAGGGTTAGGCGATCCTAAGCCGAGGCCGAAAGGCGTAGGCGATGGATGAGCAGGTTAATATTCCTGCCCTACTTTAGATTATCGACGGGATGACGCAGTTTAAATTTGATAGCGTTTTTTGGCTATATACGTTGGCTGAAAAGTGGTGTTTCTTTGGCAAATCCGGGAAACGTTAGCCATTGATCAGTCAGAAGGTTGAGACTTCGGTCAAAGCCAATTATCAATGATAGATTGCCTAGAAAAATCTCTAAGAGCTAAGGTCTAAAGTAATCGTACCGCAAACCGACACAGGTAGGTGAGGCGAGTAGCCTCAGGTGTACGAGAGAACCTTCGTTAAGGAACTCGGCAAAACAGCGGCCGTAACTTCGGGATAAGGCCTCCCCCCACTCTTAAGTTTTTTAAGATTAAAAAACTTAAGAGTGGGGGGCGCAGCGAAAGAACCCAAGCGACTGTTTACCAAAAACATAGGTCCCTGCAAAAGCGCAAGCTGAAGTATAGGGGCTGATGCCTGGCCAGTGTCAGAACGTTAAGGTGAGGGGTGCAAGCCCTGATCTGAAGCGCTGATGAACGCCGGCGATAACTATAATCGTCCTAAGGTTATGTGATTTATTTATTTAGATTACATAAGGACTGGGACGATTATTGACAAATTTGTTGCCTAATTTTGAAGAATATTCAAAATTGTCTATAAACACTCAGTAAAATGCGTGAAAATCCTCAAAAGATTTTTAGTACTTGTTAACTTAATTAATAAGTAAAAATCTAAAAATACACGGGGGCAACGCGCAGGATTAATCATTAATTTAATCCTCAGAGACTTAATACTGAGGTCTGTAAAAATATGAAATTAAACCCAAATTGGGTATCAGGATTTACAGATGGGGAAGGAACGTTTTATATCGGTATTAATCAAAATTCAACTATGAGTATTGGTTATCAGGTGTTGCCAGAATTTAGAATAGTGCAACATCAAAGAGATATAAAATTATTATATGAATTAAAAAAGTTTTTTCAAGCTGGAGTTGTGAGAGTTAATCATGATGAAAGATATGAATTAAGAATCAGATCGTTAAAACATATTAATCAAATAGTTATTCCTCATTTTGATAAATATCCTTTAAAAACCCAAAAGAAATTTGATTTTATCAAATTTAAAAAAATCATTAATCTGATGAATCAGAATCAACATTTAAAGATTAATGGTTTAAAAAAGATTATCCAAATATCTAGTAAAATGAATAGAGGAAGTAAGGATAAGGCTTTAAGAATTCTATCAGAATTAGAATAAAGTTCATATTAGGATAAGATAAAGTCCATGCTTAATAGAAATATTAAGAAGGTACAGAGCGAAATTCCTTGTCGGGTAAGTTCCGACCTGCACGAATGGCATAACGACTTGGGTACTGTCTCAACGAAGGACTCGGTGAAATTGCAATACCGGTAAAGATGCCGGTTTCCCATAGCCGGACGAAAAGACCCCGTGAAGCTTTACTATAGCTTGATATTGGTTTAAGGGTATGTTTGCCTAGAATAGGTGGGAGACTTTGAAATTTCATTTTTGGATGAGATGGAGTCGCCAGTGAAATACCACCCTGATGTATTTTTAAATCTAATTCTATGCCTTGAATCAGGCTAGGAGACAGTATTAGGTGGGTAGTTTAACTGGGGCGGTTGCCTCCTAAAAAGTAACGGAGGCGTTTACAAAGGTTGGCTAGCTCCCGATGGAAACGGGATG
>CAZXCJ010000013.1:0-29192 GCA_964639335.1 uncultured Gammaproteobacteria bacterium
TCATAAGGAATCTTATCTAAGTCAAACCATTGGGGTTTCATTTCTTCAGTTTCTTGCGGTTCTCCTTGCCATTTATAACAAAAATAAAAATAGACTTCCATATTCCATTCTGGTTTATAAGGAAAATAGAATTTAAAAACAGCTATTTTTTCTAAATCCTGAGGATTAATTTTTACTTTTATTTCTTCCTCAACTTCCCTAGTAGCTGTTCTTTCTATACTTTCGTTTCCTTGTGATTTACCGCCAACTCCATTCCATTTTTGTACTCCAAATCCTCGCTTTTTCATAGCTAAAAGAATTTGGTTTTCTTTAATTAATAAACACAGGGTTGCTTGATTTAGTCCGTTAGATAAATTTTGTTTTAATTTATTACTAATATATTTAAACTTTATTTGTCTTAGCTAGTCCACCTAATAATACTTTAAATATCTAATGGACTTCATAAGTGTATTATAACATAAAATAAAAAGCACTGCCCGCACAATTTATTTTATGCTTGACTTTTTAAAATAGAGCGTTAATATTTAATATATCTATAGCTAGCAGTACTTTAATATGATCAATCATCAATTAGCCCCTCTTTCCGCTTTGGGAAAACGATTGAGAAGCTAATGCTTCAGCTACAGTCATATTTAAAGAGCTACTAGCCACGGTAAATGTAGCTGGAGTCAAGTATTTTCCCTCTGGCGGACCACAGAAGGGTGCACCCTTCTCGGAACCGTACAGGCAGGGACAGATATAATTTCTGTCCCTTTTTCTTTTTTAAATTATTATTTTGATTTTAAAAAACAAAAAAGAGAAGTTAAGACTCCTCTTTCAATTCAAAATAAATTTAGAGATCTCCCTTGGTGGGATTACTCTTTTTTTTTCTGGCTTTTCTTTTGGGCTTTTTTAATTTTTTATTAGCCTCCAAATAGCAAAAATAACCCTCGCACCAGTCGGGCATATGGCCATTTTTCCCTGATCTTTCTAATTTATTGTCTTGCATACCCGATATAAGCATGACAATAAAAATGCCAAAAATAAGGACGAGAAGTTTTTCTCCATCGGTTTCTGCTACAAAAATTACCAAAAGAACACCAACAATTAATACAACAAGCATGGCTGCTATGTATATGCTTATTTCAAATTTTTTGGCTTTCTTTTTCTTATCAGCCATTTTTCCTCCTAAATTTTTATTCTAATTATTAATATTATATTAATCTAATTAATTATTTTGTCAATTAACCATTTAATTTCATAAACTCTTTAATTCGATCATCAGTAAAAATATAATCCTTTTTTAACAAGGAAGTTAAGGTTATTCCTTCTAAAGTTCGACAACGACTTAGGGCTACATAAGCCTGTCCAGAAGCAAAAAGCCCAGTACCAAAGTCTAAATGCAGTTTATCAAAAGTTTTACCTTGTCCTTTATGAATAGTTACGGCCCAAGCTAATTTAATTGGTAATTGAGTAAAACTACCCACCACTTCTGGCTCAACTTTTTCAGTAGCTTCATTAAAAGTAAATTTAACTGAGTCTCGTTTAATACTTCGAATATCTTCCAAACCGCCATCATCAAATAAAACTCGGACAAAATCATAACCAGTTTTAATAATTTTAGCTAAATCACCATTAACCCATTTTCCTTCTGGATCATTATTTAATAACATTATTTGAGCTCCTTTTTTCAAGACTAATTTTTTAGCAGTTGGTAAATTTTTCTCAGCAAACTTACCAGAAATTGTTCCGCGATAAATTCTCTCTTTAGTTTTTAATTTATCTAATTCTTCCATATTAATGGTATGAGCTTTGCTGTTGGTTGGAACTAGAGAAATTACAAACTCATCTTTAGGCTTTTTATAATCAGCCTGAAAACGAGTATTAATTAAATCAATATCTTTTTGAGTAAAGGAACAGGTTCTTAAATTATCCAAAGTTTTAATAAAATCATTTTGGACTTTCTGATCCTGTCGATACATTTCAGTTAATTCTTTTTGAATAAAATTAGCTTGCCGATAGCTATAAGAATCAAAAAAATAAGGACTATTATAATATTCAGTAAAAAATCTTTCTTCTTCTCTATTAACTATCGGTGGAATTTGATATAAATCTCCAATGGCTAAAATTTGAACTCCCCCAAAAGGCTCTTGCGGATAATTTCCATTCAAACGCATGAATTTATCAATAAAATCTAATAAATCTGCCCGCACCATAGAAATTTCATCAATTATAATCAGATCAATTTCCTTGTAAATTTCAGTACCCTTGCCTCTTCTTTTATGGATACCATCAATGGTAGTTTGCGGATGAAATTTAAAAAAAGAATGAATAGTTTGTCCTTGAACATTTAAGGCCGCCACACCAGTAAAAGCCAAAACTACAATATTCTTTTTGGTAGTAGCTCGGAAATATTTTAAAAAATTTGATTTACCAGTTCCGGCTCGGCCAGTTAAAAAAATATTTTGGTTAGTGTTTTCTAAAACTTCTAAAACTTCTTCCTTTTCCGAAGTTAATTCAAAATCAATTGGTTTTTCAATTCTAATAAATCGTTGACGACCAACTCGCCACTTACCAACTTGGTGCTGAGGTGATTTAGTTTTGAAATTAGTTTTAAAGTTAGTAGTAAAATTTTCGTCACTAGTCATTTAGATATTTTAAATTTATTTGTTTATATAAGTAAAGTTACTATACTTTGGAGTAGTTTACAATTTTTTAGAATAATAAAAAAAGAGAAACTCCTTAAACTTCTCTCAGTTTATTATCATTTATTTTATTTGGTTTTTTATTTTTTCCTCCTGATTTTTTCACTTTTAATTATTAGTATTATATTAATCTCATTAACCATTTTGTCAATACTCTTTACTATTCAAATTTAATGTTATAATATGTATGGTATTAATTTACAATTATCAATTAGAAATTTGCATTTCACCCTGTTAAATTATCGCTTAATTGCGATAGTATTTAACAGGGTAAATTACCAATATCCAATAATCAATTCATAATTAATTGATTTTGATAATTGAAAATTCGTAATTGAAAATTGAAACAATCGGAGATCGTCTAACGGTAGGACAGCTGGTTCTGGTCCAGCCAATCTAGGTTCGATTCCTAGCCTCCGAGCCAAATTTACGAAGTGAATTTGGGGAGGGTTTGAAGATCCTGAGCGAAGTCCCGTTCAACGGGACGAAGTCGAAGGGTCCCCGAGCCATCGAGCTAAGCTCGACTGACTCGGCCATTTTATTTAATCGAGTTTAGCTCGGTTTTTTGTTTTAAATATAGATGCTATACTTAATTTATGAAAAAGTTTTCCAAGTGGATAAAAATTATATTTTTAATACTGATAGGCGTAATAATAGGAATTACGATTTTTTCTTTTATAATGTCTAAAAATTTATGGTTCCCAGATACTACAATAGATAAATATTCTAAAGCGGGACGATATTCTGCGGCTGGAGTAGAAATTAAAGCTCAATCCTATTCTCCTTGGCTTTGGAATAAAGAAAGTATGACCGAAATTACAATTTTTGATCGCAAAAATGATGGTCCAGATTTTAAAATTAAATTAAAGGGACTAATTGATTCTCCAAGATTAACACATAGCGATACAATAAGATTCATTCATAGTGGCTGGGATTTAGCCGTAATAGCGGTGCGCGTATCTTCTAAATATGTAGATTATTATCATGATACATTGTATTTATTACATAGAACACCAAGGGCAGATGGCGAAGAAAGTTTAGAATATAAATATGTTCCTGGTGATATTTTAGCAGTAGCCCCTGATGAAAAAACATATTTTTACGCAACACCCACAACAATAGTTAGACGAGATTGGGAAGATAAAGATTTAAGCAGATTCAATATTCCTGGAGAATACGATGAAAGATTTTTAAATGACCCGATATTTTTTAGCAATAATAATAAAATGGCTCTGGAGATTTATAGCCACGAAACTAAAGACTCGGCGATTATTATCTGGAATCTTTTGGATGATACAGTTGATATTATTTCTTTAACAAATTTATTTCCAGATTATTTAGGTGGAAAATTAATTGCTAAAGACACTGGCCTTGGAGGTCTTTATATTAATAAAGAAGATATAAATATAAAGAAAATAAAAATTACAGAATAGAATTAGAAATATTTTTAAATATAAAAATAATCGAGCTTCAACTCGATTATATTTAAACGACTTATGTCTGCTTTTAATTTTTAACAAAATCAATTTTTAAATCACATTTAAAAGCCGAGGCTATTTTACTTAAAGTATTTGTAGTAAAATTTTGTTGCCCTGATTCCATACGAGCAATATTGCTTTGAGTGGTGCCAATTTTTTTAGCAAGTTGAATTTGAGACATTTTTCTATTTCTTCGTAATTGTAAAATTTGATAAGCAATTTCTAATTGTTTACCATGTTCATTAAAATATTTCTGGAATTCGGAATCTTTTAGATTTTCTTTTAAATACTTTTGAAAATCATTATTTTTATTCATCCCATTAGATATTATTTATTAATTTTTATCTCTTTTGACTAGAATAATTTATATCAATCCCATTAATGTTTTTTTAAAAATTAACATCTAACGGGATAAATATAATTTTTGATTATTTTTTACATCTTCTAAATTTGTTTCTGCCTTTTTAATTTCTTTTATTGGTGTCTTTTGAGTCTTTTTTAAAAAAGCATGTAATAAAATTATAGTTTTTTTAATAAATGTAAAATAGAATATTCTATGTTTATTCTTACTAAAATCAACTCTTAATTCTCTTATTTTACCCCTTATATGCCTCGAATAAGGTTCATCTAAATATCCATTATTCATTCTTAAAAATTCAATATATTTCAAAATTTTAGCTTTTTCTCTTTTACCTACTTTTTCTAGATATTCTATGACTGGAATATTACCTTTATTATCTTGGTAAAATTTTACTTTGTATCTACTTTCATTATATATCATATATGATATGTTGTCAATACTTAAATCAATACTTAGATATAAATATAATTTATGGTTTTAAACCCCCTAGACCTTACTCAACTCTATATAAAATAAATGGCTCGCCATGAACCATTCACTTTGTTCAGGTTCATGGCTCGGGGACAGGGAATCGAACCCCGGTTTTCAGGACCAGAACCTGACGTCCTACCATTAGCCTGCCCGCCTTGCCTACCGGCAGGCAGGTGGTCGCGGGACACGGCCAGGGACGATCCCCGAAAAATATAAATTATTTTACCACTTGCCCGCCGAAATTTGCAATTAAGTCCTCTATGACATTATTATCTTGATCTTTTTCTGAATTTTTATATAAAAAGGAAGCACTTTGACGATGATTTTCTTCATAAGCATCATCTATTGTGCAACCAATGCTGACTTTGGTTTTCAAGAGATCACTCAATATTTCTTCTACAATTTGTTTATATTTACTTTGAGAAATCCTATCTAAGTGAAATTTGAATTTAAAACCCAAAATAATTTTATTTTTTTCTATTTTTAAAGGATGGCCAACTTTGACAAAAGCAGATAGAGAATGGTTGTGGTCCTTAAGATTAATTAATAATTTGGGCCAAATTTTAGCTACTTCTGATAAATTTATCTTGGCATTTAATTTTAAATTAGGTTTAGTTTTTTCTTCTAAGTTTTGTTTCTTTGTTTCTTGTTTTCTAGTTCTTTGTTCTTTGGTTCTTATGTTCTCTAATCCTTCTGACTGCGCTGAAGCTCCTTCAGGTGAAGCTGGCGGTTTTTCAGATTTATCATCATTTTGATCATTATGATCTTCTTTGTCAGTGAATACTTCATTTTTTATAGAAATAACGGCCATTTCTAAGGGCAATTCTTGAAAATTATTATTTTCTAAATTATCAAAGCTCTCATAAAATATTTTTAAAATTTTATACCAGGATTTAATATCTAATTTTGCGGATTGTTCTATAATTTTTTGCTCTATATTTTGGTCAATGTCCCATAAATATTTTTCTGAAGCACCAGATATTTTTATTAATAAAACTCTTCTTAAATATTGAATTAATTCTTCTGTAAAATATTGTAAATTAATTCCTTCCCGACTCAATTTATTTAATTCCTTAATTGCTAAATCAAATTGTTGGTTAATAATAAAATCTGTTAAATTGGCAATGATTTGAGAATTAGATTTGGGAAGCACCAAACTAGCCGTATCTTCATTAACTTCACTATTTTCAGAAAGAGACAATATTTGACCTAAAATGGAAAGAGCATCTCGTACATAACCCCCGCTGTGTCTAGCAATTTTTTCAACAATACTTTTATCTACTTTTATTTTTTCCCCAGAGCAAACATTTTTTAAATGATTAGTTAATTTTTCAATATCCACTACTTTAAAATCAAACCTTTGGCACCGAGACACGATCGTACTTGGTAATTTATGTAATTCTGTTGTAGCTAAAATAAATATAGCGTGTTGAGGCGGCTCTTCTAAAGTTTTTAGCAGGGCATTAAAGGCCTCAATAGTTAACATATGCGCCTCGTCTATAATAAATATTTTATATTTACTCTTAGCGGGGGCATATTTAACCCTTTCTCTTAACTCCCTTATTTCATTAATTCCGCGATTAGAAGCAGCATCTATTTCAATTAAGTCTAAATTGTTTCCATTAGTAATAGCTAAGCAGGAATTGCATTTATTACAAGGTTCGTATTGGTCTTTTTTTCTATTTTCACAATTTACAGCTTTAGCGAAAATTCGAGCCATGGTTGTCTTACCAATGCCATGAGGACCAGAAAATAAATAAGCGTGAGCAATTTTATCATTTTCTATTTCATTTTGAATAGTAATTTTGATATGCTCTTGGCCAATTATTTCTTTAAAAAATTGGGGTCGATATTTTCTATATAAAGTTTTTGACATAAATAGTTAAAAGTTAATAAATAGTTGAAAGTTTCCACCAAAGGCGTCGCGCCCACCCCTGTGAAGAATACCTGCCTCCGGCGGGAAAAGTTGAAAGTTACAAGTTGCAAATACTTTTAACTTGAAACTTTATACTTTTTCCATTTTACTTTAAATAAGAATTAATTTCAAATTAAAATGGAGTCCTATTTAAACCCCATGTCAAATAATAATAAAAATGAATCTCAAATATCTAAATTACTTAAATTATTAATTGAATCACTGTCTTCTGTTAAATTATTATCTTCTGTAAAATTTGCTTCAACTTCTTCATCTTGGTCTAATTGAGCATGCATTCTAATTATATTTTCTACTGCGGCCCAAATAGCTTCACCGTCTTGAGGCACCAAAGCTATGACTTGATCATTTTCTTGACCCTTAAAATAAGTTACGCTAGCTTTTAAAACTTTATATTCTTGGCCTTCAACTTTTATTTTAAAATCACCACCAATGGGTTCTTTTACTAGAATTCCTTTAATTCTTTTTCTTTCTATAGGGCCAATTTGTTTATAAACAAAACTGCCATCTGGTTTGATAATGAGCTTTAAAATATCACCTTCTACCAATTTGGACTTAGAACAATAATTAGCTGGAATAGAATAACGTTTTCCGTCGGGACCAATCATTTGTTGGCCATCGAAAACTCCTTCAACTATCTTGTCTTGACCATTAATTGTTTCTGAACCCAAATCTCTAGCTTTCGCGTCCATAGCGGATGAATCTTCCGCACTAACCCCCAATTCTTGAAAAAGGGCTTTGGTTTTGTTTAACTCCAGCTCTATTTTAGCGATGGCCTCTCTAAGTTCATCAATTTTGTTTGTCATTTTTATTTTTTAGCTATTGGCTCTTGGCTTTTAGCTATTATTTTTTATTTTTTGATTTATTTTTAATTTTGTCTTTTGCACTTTGAATTTTTACTTTATTATTATACTATAATTTTAAAAATTAGGAAATAGGACTTTTACTCTCTAAAACTTTTTCAGCTAATTGCATGCGGGTTTTTATTTCTTGCTCAATAATAGTTCTGTCTCGACCATACTTTAATCGAGATAATTTTTTAATTTCTTGAACGTAATTAGAATCTATTTTTGCTCTAGTTAAGGTTTTCATACTAAAAGCCGGCGGATTATAATTATCTATTAATAATTTAAGATAAGCATTAAAAGCTGGGACATTAATTAAATCATATTCGCTAAAAACAGGAGAAAATTGTTTGGCAATTATTTCAGCATCTTTAACGCCAATGCCAAAGGAAACGAAGGTGCCGACATTTCCAAAAACAGCATCTTTAATGGTCTCATCATTATTTCTCACTAATTGTGTTATGTATTGATGGGCAATAATCAAATTTAACTTATACTTGCGTGCTTCGGAAAGAATAATTGATATAGAATCAGTAATAAAATTTTGAAATTCATCAATATATAAATAAAAATTAGTTCTTTGTTCTATTGGTAAGTTGGTTCGAGAAAGGGCAGCCATTAATATTTTTCCTACAAAAACCATACCAATTAAACTGCTATTTAATTCTCCGATTTTACCTTTAGATAGATTGATTAATAATATCTTCTTTTGGTCCATAACTTCTCTAAAATTAAAAGAGCTTTTTTGCTGGGCAATAATTGGACGCATAATATCATTAGAAATAAAAGGAGTTAATTTGCTGGTAATATAAGGCACCATATTGGCCAAAGAGGCCTCTCCACCAGCTTTTTCGGCTTGTTTTTGCCAAAAGTCTTTTACTAAATAATCTTTACATTTAGAAAGTTTATATTTTCGGAAGTCCTCGTCTGCTAAAACCTTGGGGATTTCTAAAAGCGTGGAGCCAGATTCTGGATCTTCCATAATTAAAAGCATGGCATTGCGCATATATTGTTCGAACATGGGACCGCCAGTAGCCTTTAAATCATATAATTTATCAAAAATTTTAATCATCTCATTAATTACAAAGGTTTTTTGGTCCTGAGTTTCAAACTCCAGCATATTAACACCCAGAGGCCTTTCAATATCTGACGGGTCAAATAATATTACATCTTCAGCTCTTTCTTTGGGGATATACTGTAGAATATCTTCTATTAAATCACCATGTGGATCTAAAACACAAACACCTTCTCCATTTTGAATATCTTGAATAGCCATATTAACTTGAAAATATGATTTACCGGTGCCGGATTTACCAATAATATACATGTGCCGGTTTCTATCGGAGGTCTTAATTTTAATTAAAGTTTCCGAATCCCGATAAATATTTTTACCCAAAATTAATCCTTCAGTGGGAATATTTTCTGGAGCCGGCGCAGTGCGGGCTTCTAACCAAGCTATTTTAGGAATGGCTGTAGAAGAAATAGGTAAATGAAATACACTAGTCAATTCTTCAGTATTTAATAGCATTCTATCTGTTGGATTAAAATTACGGTATATAAAATCATTAATTAAATTATTATTATTAACCTTAATTTTAAAAGCATTGCCATATTGATATAAATTATACTGGCTAAAAGTATTGGTAATATTTTCCAAATATGTTTCTGCTAGCCCTTGATTTTGAGCATTAACTATTATGCGGATATTAACATCTAAGCCGGCTTTGGAATTTTTTTCCTCAATATTTTTCATCATTTCTTGTTCCATTTGAGAAAGCTGTTCTTTATCCGTCCCGCCTAACTCATCTTTCTTTTTGGTTTTTACAAATTCAGAGCCCTGTCCAATAAAAGAAAATAAAGTTCCCCAAACACCGCCCACACCGGATAAATTACGTGCTTGCCTAATTTTTTTACCCCGAGCTATATTTTTAGTAAAAATACTACTCATAGTATGCCATCTTTTATGAGCGCTGCGGGCAATGATTTGAATGGCGGCTGAATCATCCTTTTCTAATTTAGTCAAAGAATTTAATAACGAATTTAAGGGGTCAATTTCTAATTTTTTATATGTTTTAATTGGATAAATAAAATCCTTTTTAAATCTTAAAGAAGCCCCGATAACTTTTCCTTGGGGTGTAAAAATATTATAATCCTCAATTGGTTCTATTTCGGCGTCAGGATAAATGGAATGAAATCTTTCTTTAAAAAAATCGATTTGTTTTTGAGGAACGCCAATGTAAAAATAAATTAAGCCATTTTGCAAAACTATTTCAAAAGAAAAATGGTCATTCCGAGTACCTAGTAGGGCTTTAAGTCCTCTTTGGGCCCTCAAACCGCCTAAAGTACTATATAAATTTTCAGCTACAGAAATATCTTCTTGTAGGTCTTGTTGTTTAGCGTCTTCTTTGGCATCTTTTTCTGATTTAAATTTGGGCACTCTAATTTTTAAAAGCTTTAAAGAAAAAGAAGAATTTATTTTTTTTAATTTAGATGATTTAAATAATAAAAATAGAATTAAAAAAAGCAATACAAAGAATATTACTAATAATAATATTAAAATTTCTAAAGATATAGAATAATTTCCCGCTTCTAAAAACATAAACTATTTTTTATTTTGTTTTGGTTTTAATTTTAGAATCTTATCAGTTTTTATTTTAGCTGTTTGTTTAATAAAAAATTTATTTATTCCTGGAACTATTTTTAACCAATCAATAATAGCATAAATAATTTTTTTTACTTGGACCTTTGCTTGCATTAAAAGACGGGATATTTTATTAACTGTTTCTTCTCCCTTAACTTTAAATTCTACTCGCTTTTCTTTTGGCATATCTAAATACAGATTTTCTAAGTCTGCTTCCAAAATATCCTCTACTTCTTCTTTTAGTGCCTTAAAGGCGGATTCTAATTCTATTTTTGATTTATCTGTCTTATCTCCTGCTTTTTGAGAAGCGCCGATGGATTGAGAACTTGGTTCTAATTTTTCTTTGGTTTGCTGGCTCTCTGTAGCTTGTTCTAAATTTTTTATCTGTTCTTTGGTTTGGAAAATTTTTTTAAAACTTTTATCTGGAGTTTTAAATTTAGCTTCCTGTTCTGTGGCCAAATCTTCTAAATTTTTTTCTTTTCTTTCAGACATAAAATTAGTAGAAAGTATCTAGTATGGGGCATAAAGTTATCTATCTGTTAATAATTAGTAAATTACTTTTAACTTTATACTTTAAACTTTTTCCTCAAAATCATTATAGCATATTTTATGATTGGATGATATAATATAAATGAATTACTAATTTTGAATGATTAATTTCGAGTAAATTTTTAATTATTTAATTTATAATTAATTTAAAATTCAAAATTATAAATTCAATTATCTCTCGACGTCGAGGTCTCGACATCTCGAGACCGAGAGGAAATTTAAAACCTGTCCTGGCGACAGGTCAGGATTGATAATTAAAAATTAATATCATGGGTTTAATACAAAAAGTTAAAGCTAAAAATTTTACTTGGGTAAATATTACCAAACCGAATAGTGGTTCAATTGAATATTTACGAAATAATTATAAATTTCATCCTTTAGATTTAGAAGATTGTTCTAGTCCGACTTTGCGCTCTAAATTAGACGAATATGATAATTATTTATTTATTATTCTTAATTTTCCGGTTTATAATCGCAAAACTCGACGGATTTCTTTATCAGAATTAGATCTTTTTGTTGGTCCTGATTATTTGATTACTCTTTCTCCAGGAAATTTAATTCCCTTAAACGAGATATTTGAAAAATGCCAAATTAATAGTCAACAAAGAAAAATTTATTTAGAAGACGATATTACTTTCTTGCTCTACAAAATTCTAAATGATTTACAAAAATATTGCTTTCCAATTTTAAATCATATTGGTCATGATTTAAAAGACATTGAAGAACAAATTTTTAACAATAAAGAAAAGAAAATGGTCCGGGAAATTTTAATTACCAAGAGAAATATTGTTAATTATCGCAAAAGCGTCCAGTCACATAAAAATGTAATTAAAAAATTGGGGAAAATGAGCCATAAGGAATTTATGAAAAATGAATTAAGTGTTTATTTTTCCAATATCTTAGATCAAGCTAAAGAAATTTGGGAAACCTTAGATAATTTAATGGAAAATATTGAGGCCCTGCATAAAACCAATGAATCTTTAATTTCTTTTAAATTAAACCAGGTAATGAAGGTCTTAACTGTAATTTCCGTGGTTTTATTGCCGGCCACTCTTTTGGCTTCTATTTTTGGCATGAATTATCTTATTCCATTTCAGAAACAGCCCTGGGGATTTTGGTTTTCCATAGGAATAATGATGACTTGTATAATTTCCCTACTAATTTACTTTAAAAAGAAAAAGTGGATGGATTAATTTAAATTGTCATATGGCTAAATTGTTAAATTGTTTAAATCAAATAGCCATTTAGCAATTTAATAATTTAACAGTTTAATTATGCTATTATATAATACTCTGACTCGTCAAAAAGAAGAATTTAAGCCAATTAACCCACCACAAGTGGGCTTATATTGTTGCGGGCCGACAGTTTATGATTATCAGCATATTGGTAATATGCGGACTTATATTTTTGAAGATATTTTAAAAAGAACTTTAAAATATAATGAATACAAAGTTAAGCACATTATGAATATTACTGATATTGGGCATTTGGTTTCTGACGCCGACGAGGGTGAGGATAAAATGACGAAGGGCTTGGAAAGAGAAAATTTAAAACCCACTAAAGAGTCCATGTTAAAATTAGCCAATAAATATACAAAGGCATTTAAAGAAGATTTGAAAAAATTGAATATTCAAGAACCAGATAAATATACTTTAGCCACCAAACACATTCCCGAACAAATTAAATTAGTCCAAACTTTGATTGATAAAGGTTATACTTACGAAACTTCGGATGGAATATATTTTAATACCACTAAATATCCCGAATATGGAAAATTAGCTCTTTTGGAAAAACAAAAATTACAAGCCGGTAAAAGAATTGATTTAGGCGAGAAAAAAGATATCCATGATTTTGCTCTTTGGAAATTTTCCCAACCCAATGAAAAGAGAATTATGGAATGGTCGGCCTTTGGCAAAAAAGGATTCCCGGGCTGGCATATTGAATGTTCGGCTATGTCTATGAAATATTTAAGTTCTCATTTTGATATTCATTGCGGGGGCATTGACCATATTCCCATTCATCATACCAATGAAAGAGCACAAAACAATTGTGCCAGCGAGCTTTATGAATCTGTTAATTTTTGGATGCATGGTGAATTTTTGGTTATGAACGATGCTAAAATGGCAAAATCCGCTGGCACCTTTATAACTTTAGAAGACGCTGTAGCTAAAGGAATCAATCCTCTGGCCTATCGTTATTTTTGTTTAATGACCCATTATCGCAAGCCCTTGAATTTTTCATGGGAAGCGCTAGAATCGGCTAAAAAGGGTTTAAATAATTTGAAAAATTCAATTCAAGATTTAGGAAATATTAAAGGAAAAGTAGATTTAAAATTTAAAGAAAAATTTTTAAAAGCCATTAATGATGACTTAAATATATCTCAAGTTTTGGCTGTTGTTTTTGAAGTTTTAAAATCAAATTTAGAAAACAAAGATAAATTAGCTACTATCTTAGAATTTGATAAAATATTGGGTTTAAATTTAAATAAAATAAAAAAGCAAAAAATTAGTATTCCTTTAAACATTAAAGAGCTTGCCGAACAAAGATTAAAAGCTCGGCAAGAAAAAAATTGGACAGAATCTGACAGATTAAGAGATGAAATTAATCAAGCTGGTTGGAATATAGAAGATGGCGACGATGGCTATGTTTTAAAGAAAAAATAATGAGTACTTTAAATAAAAAAAATAAAAATTTCTGGCTTTCTTTGCGAAAGCCGATTTTAGCTTTAGCTCCAATGGCGGGAATTACTGATTCTGCTTTTCGGCAACTTTGCAAAAAGCATGGCACAGACGTGGTTTATACGGAAATGATTTCCGCTGATGGATTGCATTTTAATTCTAAAAAAACATTAGAATTGTTAAAGTTTAGTAAAATAGAGCAACCAATCGTTGTGCAATTGTTCGGCAAAGATCCAGAAAAATTTATTAAAGCCACTAAAATAGTAAGTAAATTAGGATTTGATGGAATTGATATTAATTTTGGCTGTCCGGCCAAAAAAGTAGTTGGCCATGGCGGCGGGGTAACTTTAATGCGTGATTTAAATTTATGTTATCAAATCATTAAAAACGTTTGTGAGCATACTCCTCTGCCGGTTTCAATAAAAATTAGAACGAGTATTAACTTAAGAACCGAAGAACTAAAGAACCAAAAAACTGAAGAACTGAAGAACAGAAGAACAGAAGTAACTGCTTTAGATTTTGTTAAAAAAATTAAGGATTTGCCAATTACTGCGATTATGATTCATGGCCGTTCTTATGAAGAGAAATTTTCTGGGGAAATTGATTATGAAATGATTAAAAAAGCAAAAGAAAGTTTTAATGGTATTATTTTGGCCAATGGCAATATTACTAATCCTGAAATTGCTCAGAAAACCTTAAAATTAACTAAAGCTGATGGTCTAGGATTAGCTCGGGGACTTTATGGCCATCCATGGTTATTTCAACAGATTAAGGATTATTTAAAAACTAATAAATATAAGGAAAAAACTTGGTCGCAAATTAAGCAAATAGCTTTAGAGCATGCTAAATTAAATTATAAAGCTAAGGGTGCCCATGGAATAATTGAAATGCGCAAACATTTACTTTTCTACGCTAAAGGACATTCCCAAGCTAAAAAAATGCGTAAAGAATTGGTTAGAGTTGAAAATATTGATCAAATAAAAAAAGTATTTCAAAAATACTAATAGTAATAAATTAGGCATGGTGGCCTAGAAATGGTCGAATGGTACCGCCACGCAGTCTGACTGCGTTTTCAACTTCGTCAGATAAAAATCGAATTTAATTTGTTTAATCTAATTAGTTAAATAGCCCGCCATCCGTAGCTTGAATGAAATGAGAGTGTAGGATGGTACCGCCACGGAGAATCGCCGGGTTATTCAACCCGGTCCGCCTTTGGCGGAAACTCCGGTTACCAGACCTGCTCCGCACCAGAAAAATAAAATACACCAAAAGATAAGGTATATTAGTGCTAAACTGGTACCACTTAGGGGAATCGAACCCCTGTTTCCAGGATGAGAACCTGACGTCCTAACCACTAGACGAAAGCGGCTTAATATTAATAAAAATAAAAAAGTTAAAATTATTTTTTTCGGTGCGGGGATGAATAGAATCTGGCGTCCTAGCCATCCGCCCCGGCTGGCGCCGACGCGAGACAGGCTAGACGATGGCGGCATAAAATATATACTAATACTTTTTTTACTTTTTTTCAAGCCTAACCATGTTTATTTAATTTTTTAAAACTAAAGACAAAACAAAAAGGGCTTCTAATAAGAAACCCTTAATAAAATTTATATAGAAAATTATCTAAAGCTTAGATAAGTTTCTATGTCTTTCTCGCTAATTGATATGGTTGCGAGAAAAATATTTGACGACTTGATTAATTCAGTTGGTTTTTTAAGCCAGTTATCAAAATCAGTGAAATTAGTTGGTCTTTTAAAGGGTTCATGGTAGCCGGCATTAACATCTAAATTAAACAATAAATTTAGAGTTGGTTTTTCTGAACAATTTTTAAAACAAACCTTATCAAAAGGTAATTCAAGAAAATAACTTCTTCCATCTTTGGCCTGCCATCTTAGAATTACCGTAGAAAAACTTTTGATCTTTCCACTTGTTCCGCTTAAAAATCCTCCGGAAAAATTTCCACTAAAATTTTTTTCTCGAAATAATTCTAATATGGGAATTTCTTGATCCATAATTTTCTTAACCACCACTTTTCCTTCTTCAATGTCGGTAAGAACCTTGTTAAGCTCTTTAGATGTGTCGTAGCAAATTTCTCCGACAAAAAATTCATCTTCATATTTTACAATTTTCGTACAGGAAAGAAATGATAGAACTACCCCCAAACATAAAAGAACCATTAAACTAAGTCGTGTTATTTTTTTCACCTTATCCTCCTCAGGATTTTATTTTTTCAAATTATTTTTTAATTTGATACTAGAGCGTATCATAAATTTAATCAGATGTCAAGGAGTAAACTAAAAAAGCCATCCATAATTAGATAGAGAGATTTTTTATAATCTAAATTAACTTTTAACTTGAAACTTTTAACTTTGAACTAATTAATATATATTTACGCCCTGATGATAGCCCTTGTCTTCGGGTAAAGTAATTATTCTATCCCAATTATAACCCCTGTCTTCAAAGGCCTTGCCTGTATAAAAAGGTCTTTTTCTACAATCTTCTATCATATAAACCGCACTATTGTCGGCATATTTGATTAAGGTACCGTCTGGATGACAGCCAACTTGAGAAATGCTATCCACTTCTTCATATTGAGCTAAATCTGCTTCGCCGATGGTTTTTATCCAGCTCCATTGATAGTTATAGCCAGTAAATACTTCTTCATTTTCAATCCAGGCAATCTGGCTATTATCTTTTACTACATAAACTTTAGGTCCAGAGCCCTTAATTAGCGATCCTATCAGAAAATCATTTGCCAAAGAATTTGTTCTAAACATTTTTTCTCCTGTTTCTATGCTTCTTCCATATAAACTATCATGGGCTTTTATTTTATAATAATATTTTGTATTTGGTATGAGGTCAGTAATGGTAACTTGATGCCTTAATTCTCGAGAAGAAGAAATATCTATACTTTTATTATAATTTTCACTGAATTCCCCATAATAAACAACACCCTTAGCTATTAAATTGGTTTCCCAATTTATAGTTGCCGTTCTCTCAGTAACTAAATAATTATTAACAGTTGTTGGACGAACATTAAATATTTCTAATTCTGAATAATCCTCCGTGCTATTGTAAGTACTAAAATTTAAAGCTTTGGTTTTTTTATTGCCAGATTCGTCTTCGGCTATTATTTGCAAATAATACTGAGTTCCTATTTCTAAATTATATATAAAAAAATCATGCTTTTCATCATAAGACCCAAACCAAGTGCTATGATTGGGATTATCACTATTTTCTCCATACTTTATTTCTGCTCTTGTTTCTTCATTTGTGCTCCATCTCAAAGCAACTGCATTATTAGTTATTTGTAAAATCTCGGAATTCTCAAAATAAGGCCTAACGGTGTCTTCCATATTATCTGTGGAAAAACTATTTAAAAAAGTTTCGGAATTTTCTCCAAATTGATTTGTGGCAACTATTTTATAATAATATGTTTTATCTTTTTCTAGGCCCGATAAGATACTTTCATGATATTTTTTAAATAAACTATAGCCCATATATCTATCCAAATTATTTTCGTCTAAACCATAATAGATATCGCCCTTTGTTTCTTCATTGGTTCTCCAAGTAATGTCTGCTCGACCATTTTTTAAATTAGAAATTTCTATATTACTAAAACTTATTTCTGCCTGAACAGAAGAAGAAATAAAAAAGAAAACAAAACTTAAAATTATTATATTTAATATGCTTAATATTTTCTTTTTTTCTAATGTAAATATTTTATTCATTATGTTTTTTTAATTATAAACTTTAATTATTCAATAATACCATACTTTTTATAAATTGTCAAATAAATACATTGAACTTAAAAAGATAATCTGGTAGAATTAGTTGTGCTTATATGATATCAAATATAAACCTTAAATTAAAGGTCAAAAAATTCATTATTTTATTTGGGGACATAGTATGCCTTTATTTTGCTTTATTTTTAACTTTATTATTAAGACACAGTGGGACCTATACTAATAAAATATTTTTACTGCATCTTCCCTATTTTAGTGTTATATTCATTTTTTGGCTGGTGATAATTTTTAGTTTTAGATTTTATGAAACCAATAAGCCCTCTCTTAAAAAATACGAGCTTTTATTGGCTATTTCAAATTTTTCTCTAATTAATTTTTTTATCAGTATTTTATATTTTTATATAATTCCTCAAAATTTAATTGCTCCTAAAACTATCTTAATTATTAATATTGTCACATTTGGACTCTTATTCTATTTATGGAGAATACTGGCTAGTAAAATTTTATATTCCCAATCAATTAGAAAAAATACCATCATCATCACTAATGATGAAAATTTGGTTCAGGAAATAATTAATAAGCCGGAATTAGAACTCAATATCAAGGCCTGCGTAGATTTGGAAACCACCTTTATTTCTAGTAATCTTGAAAGAGTAAAAATTGATGGTATTTATAACTTTGTTAAAAAAAATGGCATCCTAAATATTATCATAGATGAAGACATATTAAATAAGAAGCAAATATCTAACGAGCTTTCCCAATGTCTTAATTTAAGAGTTAATTTTATTAGAACTAATGATTTTTATGAACAATTTTTAGGCCGGGTCTCAATCCAAAACATTAACTCGGTCTGGTTAATCAATAATTTTAACGAAAATAAAAAATGGGTTTTTGATATTTTTAAAAATATATTAGATAAAATATTGGCTATTGTATTTTTAATTCCTTCTATCGCCCTTACTCCCCTTATAATGATTTTTGTAAAATTGGACTCTCGCGGCTCAGCTTTTTTTACTCAAATTAGAACTGGAAAAAATAATAAAAAATTCTTAGCTATTAAATTTCGTACTATGAAAAATGATGCTGAAAAAAACGGTCCGCAATGGACTCAAAAAAATGACCACCGCATCACTAAAATTGGTAAATTCTTAAGAAAAACAAGGTTAGACGAGATACCGCAACTAATCAATATTATTAAGGGGGATATGAGTTTAGTCGGTCCTCGGCCAGAAAGACCAGAATTTATTAATAAATTAGAAAAAGAAATACCTTTTTATAAAGAAAGATTATTGGTTAAACCGGGATTAACTGGCTGGGCTCAAATTAATTATCCCTATGGCAATTCAACGCAGGACGCTTTGGAAAAATTACAATATGATTTATATTATGTAAAACATCGTTCTTTGGTTTTAGACTTATCTATTATTTTAAAAACTCTACATACTGTTATTAAAAAAGGTGGAATGTAGGAAATAGTTCACCCCGTTAAATAATTTTAAATATTTGATGAATATGTACTATACTTATATTTTAAAATCAGAAAAAGATAAGAAATTTTATACAGGATATACTAATAATTTAAAATTAAGATTTAAGCAACATTGTGATGGTAAAGTAGTTTCAACTAAAAATAGGAGACCTTTAAAATTGATCTACTACGAAGTATGTCTAAATCAACAAGATGCAACTCATAGAGAAAAATATTTAAAAACTTATCATGGCAAAATGTTTATCATGTTAAATAATTTCACCAAAGGTGAAATTCCTGCTATACAGGATTTAACATGGTGAATAAAAAATAGACTTAAATCTTATTTCAACCTGTTAAATAGTATCGCAATTTAGCGATAATTTAACAGGTTTAACAGGGTAAAAAGTATAAAGTATAAAGAAGAAAAGTAAAAATATCAATGACAAATAACAAAATCAAAATTCTAATTACTGGGGGCGCTGGCTTTATCGGCACTAATTTAACCAAGGCTCTCTTAAAGCAAAAGCAGAGCGTTTTTTGTATTGATAATTTAAATGATTATTATTCTCCAAACATTAAAAAGAAAAATATTGAACAGTTCGAAACTAATCCTAATTATAAATTTCAAAAATTAGATATTGAAAATTTAGATGATTTAAAAAAACTTTTTTCAAAACAAACTTTTGATGTTGTTGTTCATTTAGCTGCTAGAGCCGGCGTTCGAGCTTCTATTGAAAATCCCAGTAATTATATTCAAACCAATATTCATGGCACTTTAAATCTATTAGAATGTATTAAAAATTTATCCTCACATCTTGGGAAAAATGGTAGGGATAAAAATATCAAAAAATTCATTTTTGCTTCGTCTTCTTCTGTTTATGGCAATATTAAAAAAGTTCCTTTTAAGGAAGACATGAACATTAATACGCCCATAAGCCCCTATGCGGCCACTAAATTGTCTTGCGAAGCTATTTGTTATACCTATCACCATCTTTATAATATTAATATGGTTGGGCTTCGCTTATTTACTGTCTATGGACCGCATAATCGACCAGACATGGCTGCCTATAAATTTACAAAAGCAATAATTGAAAATCAAAATATTGAAATGTATGGAGATGGCAATACTTCTCGAGATTACACCTATATTGATGATATAGTATCTGGAATAATTAAATCCATTGATTTAGAAAATAATTTTGAAATTATTAATCTGGGGAATTCTTCACCAATAAAATTAAAAAGTTTCATTCAAACTTTTGAAAAGGTAATCGGCAAAAAAGCTAATATTATCAAAAAACCTATTCCAATTGGCGATGTTATGCAAACCTATGCCGATATTTCAAAAGCTAAAGAATTATTAAATTGGGAACCAAAAATTTCCTTACGAGAGGGTTTGAGTAAATTAATTAAGTGGTATCGAAACAAATGATAGATAAATTACGCTCCAAAATTTATAATCTATTAAAAAAGTCTGAAAAATTTTTTCAGACTGATATGGTTTATTTAGCTAAAGGTGGTTTTTGGCTTACTTTGGGACAAATAATTTCTTCTTTGTCCTCTTTTTTATTAGCCATTGCTTTTGCTAATCTTTTACCAAAAGAAGTTTATGGAACTTATAAATATGTTCTATCTTTAGTGGGCATGCTCTCCATTTTTACTCTTTCTGGAATGGGAACATCTTTAACTCGTTCAACTGCCAGAGGTTTTGAAGGTTCTGTAATTCCAATTTTAAAAGAAAAAATTAAATGGGGTGCTTTTGGCAGTTTAGTCTCTCTAGGAATAGCTATATATTATTATCTAAATGGCAATTTAACCTTGACGATTTGTTTTGTAATTGCTGCTATATTTTTACCTTTAATGGATTCTTTTGGGATTTACGGGGCGTTTCTTAATGGAAGAAAAAATTTCAAGCTATCTACAAAATATAATATTATAATCAAGATTATAGCTACGACATTAATGATTTTAGTTTTGATATTTTCTAAAAATGTATTTTTGATATTATTTGCTTATTTTATATCTTATACAAGTTTAAGGTTTATATTTTTAAAAATAACTATAAAAAAAGAACGGCCCAATTCTGAAACAGAATCAGACACAATGTCTTATGGCAAACATTTGAGTTTAATGAATGTTATTTTAACTATTGCTAATAATATTGATAAAATTCTGTTATGGCATTTTTTAGGTGCAGTATCTCTTGCAATATACTCCTTTGCTATAGCAATTCCCGAACAAGCAAGAACTTTTTTTAGACAAACCTCCATTTTAGCATTTCCCAAACTAGCAAATAAAAGTATTAATGAAATAAAAAAAACCTTCTTAATAAAGATACAAAAATATTTTCTTATACTTGTTCCTTTGGTAGGATTATATATAATTATAGCTCCTTATATTTACAAAATGTTGTTTCCGCAATATACAGAATCAATTATCTACTCGCAAATATTTATCTTAATTATTTTATTTACACCAATAAGCCATATTCAAACAGTGCTTACCGCTCACACCAAAAAAAAGCAACTTTATATACTAAAAGTTGCTTTACCATTTTTACGTATCATTCTACTACTCTTATTATTACCCTTTTACGGAATTATGGGGGCAATATTAGCAATTATTGGAACTCATATAATAAGAGCCTGTATATTACTTTTTTTCTTTAAAAAATTATAAGAACCTATATAAAACGTTTATTACCCTCAATAAAAACATGAAAAGCACATGGGGATTCCATGAGATACTTACACAAGGTCTCTATATCTATTTCAGTAACGCCATCTGGGATTATTTGGTCAGAAATAATAGAAGACTGTCCAATTTTCTTATCAAAAAATTTAAGTAAAGGACGAACGGTTCCATTCAAAGTAAGATATTGAGAATTGAGATCCTTAATAACAACTGCTCGGTCATAAGATGTTTTTAAAATATCGCATATAATTTTTTTCTGATCCACTGTAAGAATATGTGGGTGAAACTCTATAAGTAATGATACAGAAGTTTTCTGTATATATGATTGCATGCCTTGTAAAACCGCATATTCATATCCTTCAACATCCATACGCACTAGCGATGGAGTAATTTTTTTTGAAACAATAAAATCATCAATTTTTATCATTGATATTTCTTCTTCTCCTACATATTCCTTATCTTCTCTCTTTAAAATAGAAGACTGATTGCCTTTTTCATGAATATATATATTAATTTTTGTATTTTCATTACCAGCCGCCAATTGAAAAGTTTTAATGTTTTTTATATTATTAAGCTTAATATTTTTTTTTAAATTTTTTATATTTTGTGATACTGGTTCTAGAGCATAAACCTGCCCATAATTCCCAATTAATCCTGATTCAAGCAATGCATAATATCCAATATTGGCACCTACATCTAAAACTATATCATTTTTCTTAATAATATTTGAACTTAAGAAAAAATCAGTTGAAAAATGTTCTCTTTTACCATAATTAAATAATTCTCGAGCAATACCAGTGTCATTTTTTAAATTCAAATACATCTTATAACCGTTTATTTTTTTTATTACACCACCAAAAATGTATCTATAAAAAAAATAAGAAATTTTAAATCTTATCTTTAAAAAATATATTTTTCTAATAATTTTGTATAAAAGGATCATCTGTGTTGTGTTAAAAATATTACTTAATAATTTTCTACTGCAAATATAATCTATTACCCGATATTATTTATTCAACTATGCCCAATACAAAGCATGCGTTGCCTTCTGGGATGATTGTACGACACTTTCTTTATAGATAATCCGTGCTTCTTGCCTAGTAATAGTAGGGTTTTATATGGATAATAAAAATTAGTCTGTCTAAAAGAAATCCTCTCGCGTGTATCTTCAAAAAATGTAGCAAAAAATTTACCGTCTTCTTTAAGCAACCTCCCAATATGTTGAAAACATTCTTCGATATCTGATTTTGGCATGTGAGTAAAAACAGATTGAGCAAGTATATAATCAAATTTCTGATTTATTTCGGTAAATTTCAAATCGTTGTTTTGAAATAAAACCGGTTGCTTAGAACGCTCATTCATCTCATTAATAGAGCGTTCAGCAACCCTAAGGGCTTCCGGCGAAATATCACAACCAATGTACTTCTCTTTATCCAAATACGAAATAAAATGACGACCACCGCGAAGTACACCACATCCAATATCAAAAAACATATGATATGGCTTGAGCCCATGAAGCTTTAGAAACTCAAATTGTAATATACCCATCTCTTCCCACATTCCTCCGACTGCTCCCCTTTCATTCTGTTTAATTCTTTCTTTCATATAACTGCTATAAAAATCCTTATATGGCTTACCGAGCACTACATATATTAAACGCCGCAACATAAGTTTCATTGTTTGAAAAAATAAATTATGAATATTCAAAACCGGTGCGAGTCGTCTTTTTATAAGATATCGCCTACGCCAAAAAAGTCTGCAAAGACTAACAATATTCCATGGATTAAAAAATGTTTTGCTTAAATAATGCTCTTGTTTAAAAATTATACTCTCTTTATTTGGAAGTTTGAAATATGACTCAATTTTTCTCACAATACTTGGAGTATCTTTCATAAGTTCTTTATAGCAAATTACAAGTGAATCACCTGTATGGTTATACCAGTTTTTATAAAAATTTCGCAATTCTTGCAGAAGACCTGTTTTTTCAGCTTTTTTTAACCATCCGCGTTTAGTTACGCAAAACGCAAAGGCAGGATCTTTAATACTAAATACACCACTTTCATCATCGCGTTTATATGTCAACACAACATCTTCCGGCTTACGTAATAAAATGACTTTCTTTATTTTGTGAAGTAGTTTCTGATTATTTTCAGTTGGTGGAATATGACATTTGAGTATTGCATTATCATTAGACTCTATATACTTAAGCGCAGCTTCATCTAGTTCTACAAATTCGCTGTGAGTTCGTTTAAGAACTTCATATTCATAAGACGTTGATAGAGAAGACAGTACAGAACATATAGCCCTTGTTTTATCATAAAAACCATGTTTTTCAATAATTGTTGAAACAAGTAAATTACTTGCACTTTTAGGAATTGAAATAAATAACATAGCTACTCTTGATTAAATAAATATTTTTGATAATAATCTTCCATTGCATTTGGATAGCGAACTGCTCCACCAAAATGAATAAACATGCTATCAACTTTTTCAAGCTTCTTTTCTCTTGCATATTCATGCCATACTGGACCGTATCCAAAAATAGAATAAGGTGCTAAAACATGTTGTTTTTGAAAATGTCTTAAAAGCACTGCTTGCAATGCGGCTTGATCGCTGTCAATGCCTTTTTGACATTCTTCTTGCCATAATTTTAAAAATTTTTTACCATCTTTATTTATGGGTATGCAAATTATATCAGCACATAGCGGCGTCTTAAACCAATATTTAAAAAGTTCCCACTTAGAAAGGTTAGCCGTCCGAGTTCCTTTTTTAAACCAAAGACGAGAAAGATAAAAATAACTTTCGCCTAATATTTTTACTTTGTCCTGTGATGTAATAATTGAACCATTGTGTTTCTGAAGAAATGACTCAAATATTTTTATTGATCCAGAAACTAGAATATCAACATCAAGATAAACAAGATAATTATATTTTTCTATGGGTACGTATTTATCAACAAAGGCCTTCATGTGACAAATAGCAAATTTGGATGCATTTCTACGATTACGAGGATTCTTCTGATCAAGTCGTCTTACATCACAAGTTGCAATTGAAGCATTAGAATTAGAATCAAGATTAAGATCAGTTTTTAGAATCTTTTTCAAAAACGTGCGCTCATCAGTTGAAAACGGAAGTATATTGACATCAGATAGAATATACACATCACCCCGAAAACCAGATTCCCGAAGTGTTTTAAATGCAAGTTTCAATAAATGAAGTGCTGTATTCCCTATTGCTATCAAATAAACTGCGTAGTTCATGTTATTAGATATTAATTTAGAATTTATGTTATACTATAATCAATCTATAATTACTATAAATAATAACAAACTAAATATATGAAAGCAATAATTTTAGCAGCCGGACAATCAAAGCGCCTAAGGCCCATCACAAATAATCTTCCAAAATGTCTTCTAAAATTCGGAAAAAAGACAATAATAGATTATCAAATTAATGCATTACAAAACAATAATGTCAATGAGATAATTATTGTTATTGGCTTTCAGGCTAAATTATTAAAAAACCATCTTATAAAATACAATCCAAACTCTAATTTGAAATTTATAGAAAATAAACAATATAAAGACACATATCCAGCCCACGGCCTTTGGTTAACTAAGAATTATATGAACGATGATATAATATATCTAAATGCTGATCTTTTATGCGATCCCAAAATTATAAAAAATATTATAAAAAGCAGGAAAAAATCCATAACAGCAATACAAAAAGTAAAATGGGACGAAGAAGAGGTAAATGTAATAGTAGAAAAAAATTTAAAAGTAATTGAAATGGGCAAACATATAGCGAAAAAATTAAACTGTGGGGAATTCATTGGCGTTACAAAGATGAGTAAAAAATTCAATCAAACCTTAATTAAGGTTTTAGACGATTTCATTGATAAAAAGGAATATAAAAAATTTGCTGCTGATGCCATAAATCTAACCATACAAAGAGGCGCAGAAATGCATGCATTAAATGTTTCAAATTTCCGAGCGATAGAGATCGATACCATAGAAGACTTTAAAAGAGCTCAAAAAATTTGGAAAGCTTATGAAAAAAATAATTAGCAAAATTAATACACTAATAGATATAATTATCACTTATCCAATCTATATTATATCTTTTTTATTTCCTAAAAATAAAAAAATCTGGGTTTTTATTGGTTGGCATTTAACGGAACACAATAAGGGTGAAATATTTGCTGATAATACTAAATATTTATTTTTATATACCTCTCAAAATGAAAAAAATATTAAATCTATTTGGTTGGCAAAAAATAGAGAATTAGCTAAAAAACTAAATGAACTTGGATATATATCATATTATGATAAAAGTTTCAAAGGCATATATTATGCTTTAAGAGCAAAATATACTATTATAGACGCTTATTTACAAAGACAAAATTTTAGATATACTGGCAAATCAAAAATTATTCAACTTCTCCATGGCAAGGGGATGAAAAAAGGAGGCTATGCTAAAAAGATACTCAGACATAATGATTACATATTTACAACTTCCGAATTTGTCAGTAATTTACTGCCCAAAAAATTCACCAAAAAAAGTAAAATTTTTATAACTGGTTATCCTCGAGATGATATCTTCTTTTCTACCAAAATCAAAAATATAGAATTCGGAACTGACCAAACAAATTTGAAAAATGTTCAAAACATAAAAAAAGATGATGATTCTAAGTGCTTATTATACGCCCCTACCTTTAGAAGAAGCATGAAAAATTTTGACTTGAAAAGTATATTAAATCTCCAAAATTGGTTAAGTGAAAACAAATATTATTTATTTATTTCTTTGCATTCAAAATACAGAATACAAAAAAGATTAAAAAATACAGAAAATATATTTTTTATTGAAGATTGTGATATCACTCCCTTATTAAAACATTTTGACATTTTGATAACCGATTATTCTTCCATATTTACCGACTTTTTATTAACAAATAAGCCTATCATCTTTTACCCCTTTGATTTAGAAGAATATCAAAAAACCGAGGGCTTATGTTTTAATTATGAAAAGTACACCCCCGGGCCCAAAGTCCTAAATATTGAAGAATTAAAATCAGCAATCGATAAAATATTCACTCTAGACAATTATCAATTAGAACGAAGAGAAATAAAAAATCTGTATCATAAATATACAGATGGCAATTTTTCTAAACGTATAATAGAAACAATAAAAAAAGAAGACAAATTAGATTTTTAAACATTCTTTAAATAATTTTTCATATTTCTCTACATTAGCTCTTATATCAAATTCTTTACAAATCTCCAATGAATTAGAACCCATTGAATTTATTTTATTATAATTATTTTTTAATATATTAATAATTGAGCTAGCAATATTTTTCTCTTCATTATCTACTAAATAACCATTATAATTATTCTTAATCATTTTTTCTGAACCACTTGTTTTAGTAGAGATAATTGGCAGACCAAAAGATAGGGCTTCTAAAAAAGCGATACTAAAACCCTCTATTTCAGAAGTGGATATAAAAACATTACTTAACATGTAATACTTATTGATATCTTTTTTGGATCCCAATAAAAATATCTTATTCTCCAAACCTAAATTTTCTACTTTCTGTATTAGTTTTTCCTTCAAAGAACCTTCCCCTAGAATAATCATTCTATATTGATCATCGATTCTATTTAATTCCGCAAAGACATCTATTAATAAATCTAATCTTTTTTGATGTGTTAAACGAGCCACATTAATAATAACTCTATCATCCATACTAAAACCTAATTCTTTTCTAAATTGCAAAACATTTTTTTTATTTACTTCTTTAAATTTTTTAATCTCTTCTAAATCAATTCCATTAAATATTGTAACAAATTTACTTTTGCTAATTTTTTCTTGTTTTGACGTAAAATCGGCTACCTCATCTGAAACAGCAATAATCTTATAAGTAAAATAAGATAAAAACTTATCTATGTATTGATGTAATTTAGTTTTATTTATATAAGTATTGTGTTCAACTATAATTATTTTAATTTTTAAAAAAATAGCCAAAATCCTCAGCACCGTATTACTAAAAAATAAATGACTCAATATCAAACTCGGTTTAATTTTTTTTAATTTTTTTAAGAGTTTCCGCCAACTACTAAAATCCCAAAAGGATTTAAAGTCAAAACGTACTACTTTAACATATTCAGGAATTAAATCGTGGAGAGATGTTTTTCTTTTTAATTCAAACAAACTAATTAAATAAAAATCAAACTTATTTTTGTCAAAATATTGGAATTGTTTTAGTAAAAGTGTCTGGGCCCCGCCAATACAAAAATCATTTATAGCAATGACAATTTTTATTTTTTTATTATTTTCCATTTTATTTAAATATTCTTTTTACTTTTCAATACAAAAAAACATTTATAAGAACTTAATAGTGCCTTTTTTTCTAAAATAATATCAAAATTTTCTTTTATTAAAGAGTAAACTTTTGATGCTCTATATTGTCTATTGTCCATCTCCCAATAATGCTGTCCTGAAATCTTAAAACCCGGAAATTTAATAGGAAAAGCCAATAATACTCTAAAATAATCTTTTTTAAATAAAGTCCTTATAAAAGGAAATTTAATGATTAATTCAAAATTAGTATTTCTAAATGGAATAGAAATTATAACATTCTTTTTGCTGATTCGAGATAAGTCAGAAAGTATTTTTGAAAAATTATCAAAAGGCAAGTGCTCTAAAACCTCATAAGCCACAATTAAATCAAATTTATTTTCTTGAAACGGCAATGCATTTAAATTACCAACAATATCAGGATTTAGATCACTTGCTATATCAAAAGTAGTAATATTTAAATCTGGATTTTTTCTAAGATAATCTACAACAACCCCATCTCCAACTCCAATAAAGAGTATATTTTTTGCATTGGATTTTCTAATTAAATCTATTTGATAAAAATAAGAAATAAAACGTTCTAAATTAGCATACTTTTTAGTAAAATAATAAGATTTATTAACCTGTTTATTTAACCCGTTAGATAAATCTTGTTTGTTTTTCATCCCGTTAGATAAATTTCTTTTATACTTCATATATTTTTGTTATTAATTAATTTACTCATTGGTCTGTTTAGATAACCAGAGTATATCTAACGGGATTCATATACTTTATTTATAAACCCGTTTGAATGAATAATATATCTAACAGGTTTCATAAAAATTATTTAAATAAATTAATAAATATTTTAGCAATTTTTTTAATATCAAATTGCTTAACATGCTCTAAATTACTCATTCTTAATTCATTATATAAAAAATCTTCATTTAATAATTTTTCAATGCCATGAGACATGTTTTGTATATCTCCAATATTAAAAATAAATTTTTGTTGCTTATTAGTGCTAATTTCCCTTACCCCCCCAATATCACTAACCACATAAGGCAAACCCGTAGCCATTGATTCTAACAAAACTCTTGGAAAGCCTTCTTCCTCGGAAGGCATAAAAAATAATTTAGATATTCTCATTAAAGCTGGAACGTCTTTATTAGGAACTCGTCCTAATAATCTTACATTTTTCAATTCATTGTCTTTTATTTCCTGTTTCAAAATATTTTTATAAGGACCCGCATTTAGTCATTTAATAATCTTACCGAAACACTTCTGATTGAGACATATATT
>CAZXCJ010000014.1:0-28720 GCA_964639335.1 uncultured Gammaproteobacteria bacterium
GGCATTCCTATAAAATGACAGGCCTGATAAGCAGAAACAGCTTGTTCTAAGGCTCGTGAATTTGCTAAACCAATATCTTCTGATGCAAACCTAACTATTCGACGAGCAATATATAAAGGTTCCTCCCCTGCTTCCAACATTCTGGCTAACCAATACAAAGCTGCATCTGGATCAGAACCGCGCATTGATTTATGCAAGGCAGAAATTATATTATAATGCTCTTCGCCATTTTTATCGTAAAATAAATACGATTTTTGAAAGGCTTCTTTTATTAAATCCAGATTAATCTTTTTATCTTTGGACGCAGACACTGAATATTCTAAAACATTTAAAGCTATTCTAACATCACCATTGCTCATTCCCGCTAAAGCATTGATTACTTTCTCGTCTACTTTAATGTTTAAATTTCCAAAACCCTTTTTCTTGTCTTTTATGGCCTTATTTAAAATTTCAGCAATCTGTTTTCTATTTAATTGTTTTAAAACAAAAACATGGCATCTGGAAAGTAATGCTCCAATTACTTCAAAGCTTGGATTTTCTGTTGTAGCTCCAATTAAAATAATTACTCCCTTTTCAACATAAGGCAATAATGCATCTTGCTGTGCTTTATTCCAACGATGTATTTCATCTATAAATAAAATTGTTCTTTTATTTTTTTCTTGATTATCCTCTGCTTTTTTTATAATATCACGAAGCGCCTTAACTCCGCTGGAAACAGCAGATATTTGATAAAATTCTGATTTTGTTTTTTTGGCAATAATAAAAGCCAAAGTGGTTTTTCCACTACCAGGAGGCCCCCAAAAAATTATTGAAGGTAATTCATCGGATTCAATTGCTCTTCTCAATAATTTTCCTTTACCAACAACTTCTTCCTGCCCCAAAAAATCCTTTAAACTTTCTGGTCTCATCCTGTCGGCCAATGGATTACTTTGATTTAATTTTATTTTTTCAGGCATGTTTAAAGATTAACAAGAAATAAGATCTTATTCAATACTCTCTATTATTCCTGTCTCCTTTCCAATTTAAAGGGTTTAATCTAATATATTCTCTTACTCTATTCAAATCATTTTCACCTCTTATAATATGTTCATAAAATGACTTTTGCCACACAAAATTAATTTTATTTATGGTGGCATATTTTTTAACACCTGTTTTAAAACCACGAATTATGGATGCCAAATTTTTGGATTGTGGTCCGAATTTATTTTCATTTCCCGTAGAGACGCAAAATTTTGCGTCTCTACATTTAATTTCTATTATCCCGTGGATATGATTTGGCATAATGATATAACAATCCAAAAATATAAATGGAAAATGATTTGGAATTTCTAACCAACATTTTTCTACAATTTTTCCTAATTGATTTAAATACATCTTTCCATTTTTTATTTTACCAAAATACTCTATTTTATCTTTCGTACATATCGTAACGGCATAATATCCTGGATTTGAATAATCCCAATTTGGTAATCGGATTGATTTGATTCTATATTTCTCTTGATATAATTCTGAATTAAATTTAAACATAATTGCTTTTCTATATTATTTAAATAAAAAAACCGCAAAAATTGCGGCCCCATGATTTAAAATTAATATATAATTTATATCAACATCTTATCTTATATATAAAATAAATACAAATACAATTATTCCTGACCAAAAAAATCCCATTTAAAATGGAATTTCTATTTCCCAAAAGCTAAAAGCTGAGCACTGAAAACCGACTCATTGCCAAAACACAATATCCTTAATTAATTTCTCTTTACAAACTTTATTAATCTCCTCTACTAATTTCTTTTTAGCTAAACTTAAAGCATTGGCCGCAGTAGGAGAATTACAAGAAATATATAAAACCATTTCCTTAACATACTTGGGCTCTATTAAATTCGCTACTTCTTTTCCCCAAACCTGCTCTATTATTTTTTTGGATTCTACTAAAACATTACTGGCCTCTACTTGGGGCTTAATTCTATTACGAGCTAGACTTTGCGGTAAAAGATTTTTTAAATCTATAAAAGACATGGTATTGAATTCTTAATTTGTAATTTTGAATTTTGATTGAATTATAAATTTTGAATGTTTAAAAATTAAATCATTCGAAATTTACCCTGTTAAATAATTTTTAATTCAATTTATTCTGGTCACTATAGATTATTTTTATAGTTAGGAAAAAATAAAATCTTATATGTGTAAAAATTGAATTTAACAGGGTGAATTCGAAATTTAAAATTCATCATTCGAAATTCCTTTTAGATTTTGACGAGTCAAAGTCTAAAAGGGCAAATATCTTTAAAATCACAATATCGACATTTATATTCTGACGGCTTAGCCTGAAAATTGCAAGTATTTATTTTCTTTATCGTCTGAATCAATTTTTCTCTTATCTTTTCTAACTCCTTATCAGTGCCTAAAAAATCTATTTGGGTATTATTATTTAAATAATGAAATTTTAAATTCTTAACTTTCTCTTTAAAAACTTCTTCATAGGCCATTTGGTAAATTAATAGTTGCTCTTTTTCAGCCAAACTTAATTTTTCTTTAGGGTGGCCAGTTTTATAATCTACTAATTGTACTCCTCCGTTTATTTTATCAACTCTATCAATATTTCCCTTAAAACCATGGTCGCCAAAATGAACATTAAAACCCTTTTCTAAAAATTTCACTTGGGGAGGATTTTTTTCAAAATCTTTATAAATTTCTCTTAATGTTTCTCGTCCTTGCTTTAAATATTCTTTTTTATCCTCCTTATTTTCATACCAATCATCAATCCATACTTCTTCATATATTTTCAATAACTCTTCTAAGGAAACCGGCAATTTATTTTCTCTCTTTTGAATATCTTTTGTCTTGGGAGCAGTAAATAAATTACCTTGAGCTTTTTCTTCTCTAAATTTAATTAATTGAAAAAACTTTTGTAAAGTTAAATGCATTGACTTACCATAACTGAAAACAGCCTTTCCTAAACTAGGAATCTTCAAAATATGAGCATAATAATATTGACGCGGACAAATATTATAAGCACTAATTTGACTAAAAGAAAATTGTTTTGGTAAAAGTTTTCGTAAGTCCTCTTTATTGATTCTTCTTGTATCTTCAGAAATTTTTGAACCCAATTTGTTAAAATCAATTTGGTTATCTTTAGCTAAATCTTCTTCTAATTTTATTAAATTTAATTCCTTTAAAAATATTGACGGTCTTTTTAATCTCATCCCTCCATAATCTAAAGCCCAGCTAAAATAAAGTCCTTTTTTAGCCCTGGTAATAGCTACATAAAATAATCTTCTCTCTTCTTGTAAATGAACATCTCCTTGCAATAATGTCTCCTTGACTAATTCATTGGGAATTTGAATCTTTTCACTCCTTTCTAAAGAAGGAAATCTCTTATCCACCAAACCAGCTACAAAAACATATTTAAATTCCAAACCCTTGGCTCCATGTACTGTCATAACTTTTACAGATTCTGGCCCCTCGTCAATACTAGAAGCCAATTTACCTTTATCTCCAGATTCTATTTCTAATTTAAAAAATTCTAAAAAATCTTTTACTTTTGGAGAATCGGTTCCTTTTTCAAATAATTGTACTTTTCTATAAAATTGATTTAAATAAGAAAAAATTTTTTGTTTTTGGGCTTCATTAAGAGCATCAATCCATTTCAAATAACCACTATCTATTAAAAAGGCCCAGATGATTTTCCAAACGCTTTGTTTGGTTACTAACCCACTATACTTATCAACTAAAGCAATAATTTTTTCTAAGGACTTAATTGTCTTCTCTGGCAGCTTTAAATAAATCCGATGATTTTTTATAACCTCATAAAGAGAAACAGTTTTTTTACGGGCCATGTGACTAAAATTAACAGCTTGGCGAGGATCAATATCAAAACATTTTAAATTTAAAACCCTCCATACCGCCGATGATTCATGATAATTATCCAAAAGTTTTAAATAAGCCACAATATCCATTACAATTTCTTTTTCATAAAGACCACTAGAAGCTACAAAATTATAAGGAATATTGGCCTCTTCTAAGCCAATAGTAAAGGGTTTGGCTTGTGAATTTGAACGAACTAAAATTGCAAAATCATTCCATGATAAATTTTTTTGTTTTTTTAAAATTTGATAAATTTTTTTAATAAGCTCATTAACTTCATCATTCTCTGTTTGGGCTCTAATAACTTCTATCTCCCCTGCTTCAGCTGAAGAAGCCCGCAATTTTTTACTCAATTTATTCTTTCCTTGGGATAATTTAATTTCTAATCTATTTGGATTATTTTGTTGAATAAAATCATAAGCCAAATCTAAAACGTTCTGTGTAGAACGATAATTCTGAGTCAAGAATACCTCTTTAGTTTGAGGATAATCCTTTTTAAAGCCCAAAATATTATTCATAGAACTACCCCTAAAAGCATAAATAGATTGATCATCGTCCCCAACTACAGTGATATTATTTTTAGGATGAGCTAATAACTTTACTAGTTCATATTGAGCATAATTAGTATCTTGAAACTCATCTACTAATATATATTGAAATTGCTCTCTGTGTTTTTTTAAAACATTTGGCCTTTCTTTAAAAAGTTTTAGACAATAATTTATTAAATCTCCAAAATCTAAAACTTCTTCATCTAATAAAATTTGTTGATAAGTATGATAAGCATTGGCAATTTCTTCCAAGCGTCTAGTCTCAAATTGTGTTTCTTCGTCTGCTCTTTGTCCTTGGTTTAATCTGATTTTTTCAGCATATTCTAAATAATCTTTAGGTTGGATTAATTCATCTTTACACCTAGAAAAATGTTTAATCATTTCTTTTATAAATTTAGTTGGATTGCCTAATGGCCGATAATAATCTAAATTAAATTTGTCCAAATTTTTTCTAATCAACATCCAAATTCCTGTCTCATCTAAAATCTTAAAATTACTCGGCAAGCCAATGTCTAAACCATTATCTTCTAAAATTCGCTGACAAAAAGCATGAAAAGTCATCACCCATAAATCTGTATAAGCATAAGGCAGGGCCCTATCCAATCTTTCTTCCATTTCATTAGCGGCCTTTTCTGTAAAAGTCAAAGCTAAAACATTATCTGCTTTCAAATTCTTTTTTTCTAATAAATAAAAAACTCTTTGAGTTAAAACTGTAGTTTTACCCGTACCGGCTCCAGCCACTATTAACAGCGGTCCTTCTCCATATTCCACAGCCTGTTTTTGCTCTTTGTTTAGTTTTATTTTTTCAGCCATAATTAATTTTTAGTTTTTAGTTTTTAACTATTTAAATATTACCCTTTTCCAAGTTTTCAGTCAAAAGAAAAAACCACCCAATTAATCAGGTGGTTTTGAAATAATTTTAAATTCTCCAGAATAAGACTTATATCCAGAACTAAAACTGGATATCAGAGACCAATTATTATTTTCTTGAAGATTTAATCTCAAACATTTGTAATTCAAATTCTGATTCAAATACAAGCTTATTTCTAACAAAAAATCACTTCCAGCTTTTATGATCATTGCTCTTTCAATAACTTTCAAAATACTTCTATGTTTAGAATCGAAATGATAACTCAGACCTAGTAGCTCTGCTAAGTGTTTAAAACCTAAACAACTCAACTTATCATTCAAATGACAATTTATAAAATTACTATCATCTTGAATAAATTTGAAAATAATTGGAATTTCTTCGTCTCCGCGCGTAGAATGAGAAACTAAAAAACAATGATATCCGCCCTCTAAAACACCGCCTGGATAAATCCTTAAACAACGCATGGTTTCATCCTGATGAATTGAAAGACCTATTTCAACTACTGTTCTATACTCGCGATTAGCAAAAGACAATTCTTCGACTGTCCCTGCTATCAAAATTTCCTCTTTTAAATCCATAACTTCAAATCTCAAATTTGACAAATTAATAGGTTTCTTTAAATCCAAACCGGAAAATTTTAATAGATTAAGTTCCTTTGATGATAAAAGATTTAAATCAAACATTATTCCTCCAAATATTATAATTTTTATTTTTTAAAAATCCATTATAACAGATAATTTGAAAAATTCAAAACAACTTTTAGCTCATGGCTTTCAACTTTATAAACTTTATAACTTTAAACTTGCAACTAACTCACTTTATCCACAGAAAAAAAATTAAAAGCTCTTGATTTGAAAGCAAAAATAGTGTATACTTTTTTCTATCCCGCTTGTTCGGGGCTTTAAAAAATCAAAAATATGAAAGAAGATTTTCTAAAAGCAAAAAGTGTAAAAGAATTAGCTAAAGGAGTTTTATATTATAATGCCAGTTCTATTCTAGGTCCATTAATTCTTTTTGTTGGCTTGGGGTTAATTTTAGATAATACTCTAGACACTAAGCCCTATTTAACACTTTCTGGATTAGTAATAGCTTTCATTATCACTAATCTCTTAATTTTCAAAAAGGTTAGACAATTAATGAAAAAATTTAAACAAAAATATCCTCCTGAAAAGAAGGAAAAAAATGAACCAAAAAAATAATAATTAACTTTAAACCTTTATACAGACGTAATGTATTGCGTCTCTCCCAAGTTTTAACTATCTATGGACAATATATCTTTATCACCACAAATTCTATTTCATATCGGCTCATTTCCAATTAGCAATTCATTTTTTTGGGGAATTGTTTTAAGTGCCCTGATAATTATAATCACTTTAATAATAGTTAAATCTAGAAAAAGGGTTCCCGGGAAATTGCAAAATCTTTTTGAAATTATGATAGAAGGAGCGTTTAGTTTTGTTAAAAGTGTAGTAGGTGATGAAAAAAAAGCTCGCAAAATATTCCCTTTAGTATTTTCCATATTTTTTCTAACTTTAACAGCTAATTTAGCCACTTTTATTCCTGGTCAAGCCGCTATCACCATAAAAACTAGTGGTGGTGTAGTTCCTCTTTTTAGAGCAGTAATCGCCGATTATAGCATTGTTTTTGTAATGACTATGATTGCTGTTATTACCACTCAAATAGTAGCCATTGCTGTCCATGGACCATTGGGATATATAGGTAAATTTGTAAATTTAAGCGGTATAAAAAAATTTCTTTTATTAATCTTTAAAAAAGGTCAATTTAAATTTGGAGTTTTGGCTCAAGGACTTTTAGACCTTTTTTTAGGATTAATGGATATTGTTGGTGAAATCGCTAAAATCATATCATTATCATTTCGTCTGTTTGGTAATATTTTTGCCAGTGAAGTTTTAATAGCCGTAGCTTTATTTTTAGCACCATTTATTGTACCTATCCCCTTAAAATTTCTAGGTTTGTTAACTGCCATAGTACAGGCATTTGTATTTTCAGTTCTAACTTTAGTATTTGTAAATATGGCCTCTGAAATTGAAGAAGAAGAAATGATAGAACAAGCTACTATATGATAAAATTTAGAATTACCAATTTCGAATTTTGATTAAATTTTTAATTAAAGAATTATAAATTAATTCAAAATTAAAAATTAATAATTAAGACAAAATATATGGAACCAGAAGCAGCAAAACTTATCGGCGCCGGCATAGCAGTAGGATGTGCCGCCCTCGGACCCGGCATTGGCGAAGGGCTCATTGCCGCCAATGCATTAGCCGCCATTGGCAGAAATCCTGAGGCCAGCAACAAAATAATACCTTTTATGTTTGCTAGTATGGCAGTAACCGAATCAACTGGTATTTATGGTCTAGTTGTCGCCCTATTAATCTTATTTGCTTTTTAGGATTTAGGGTAATTTCTGCTCTTTTTAAAAAACTCATAATATAATAAATAAAAGGGCAGAAAAATTTTAAATCTTAAAAAAATAATTAAATAAGTAAGGAGGTTAAAAACATTTTTACCTTTAACCCTTTACCTTTTCACCCTGTTAAATTTAAATTTTCACTATTTAAATTATAAAAATAATATATCTTGTTAAAATTTAATTATTTAACAGGGTAAACTAAGTTTATGGAATTATTTAGTGCTTTGGGCATAAATTTAAAAATTTTAATAGCGCAATTTATAAATTTTTCAATATTCTTTTTTGTGCTGTACAAATTTGCCTATAAACCCATGTTGAAATTTCTGGACGACCGCAAACAAAAAATTGAAAAAGGGTTGAATGATGCCGAAAAAGCAAATAATAAATTAATAGAATTAGAAGAAAAAGAAAAAGAAATAATTGCTCAAGCTAATCTAGGGGGCCAAAAACAAGCTAAAAAAATTATTGCTCAGGCCAAAGAAGCTGGAGAAGAAAAAAGAGTTCAAATGATTCAAAAAACAAAAGAAGAAATTAAAAATATAGTTAAAAAAGAAAAAGAAAATATAGAATTGGAAAAAAATAATGCTATTAAAGATATTAAAAAACAAACTGCAGATTTGGTGGCCATGTCTTTAAAAAAAGTTTTAAATGAAAAAATAGATAATAAAAAAGATATGGAAATCATCCAAAAAGCCTTGAAATAACGCGATACTAATATACAAATGGCATGCTAATTATACTAATTTTAAAAAATTATTATATTAGTATCATTTGCATAATTCATTCGTATCATTAGTACCATTCGTATATTGGCATTAATTAATTCGTATATGAAAATTACTGAAAAAAAATATGCCCAACTTTTATTCGAGATGACTCAGGACAAAAATTCTGACGAGATTGAATTGGCTATTAAAAAATTTATAGAATTATTGGCTAAAAAAAATCAAATAAAAAATTCTAAAAAAATTATCCAAAACTTTATTAAAATATGGAATATTCAAAATGATACTTTAGAAACTGAAATAGTAACTGCTAAACCCATAAACGAAGATATAAAAATACAAATAGAAGATTTTATTAAAAGGAAAACTAAAGCTAAAAAAATTGAATCAAAAAATACCATTAATAAAAATTTGATATCCGGAGTTATTATAAAATATGGAGACAGGATATTAGATAATAGTTTGAAAAACAGAATCAATAATTTAAAAATTAATATGATAAAATAACACTTTACCAATATACAAATGATGCTAATTATACTAATATAGGATTATAAAATTTTTAAAAATATTTGTATCATTTGTATAATTTATTCGTATTATCGGTATCATTCGTATATTAGTAAAATTATAAATAATTAAATTTAAACTAAACTTATGGATATAAACAAAGATTTCATTGTCGAACAACTTAAAAAACAAATATCTGATTATAAATCTGAGAATAAAGAAGAAGTGGTTGGTAGGGTTATTGAGGTTGGAGATGGTATTGCCAAAATATCAGGCCTGGATGATGTTATGATGTCCGAGATGCTTGAATTTGAAAACGAAAAAGGAGAAAAAGTTAATGGAGTTACTTTAAATTTAGAAGAAGGCGAAGTGGGAGCCATTGTTTTAGGAGATTATAAAACAATTAAAGAGGGAGACAAAGTAAAATGTCTGAGAAAAATCCTTTCTGTCCCAGTTAGCAATAATATTGTTGGTCGAGTGCTTAATCCCCTAGGCGAACCGCTGGATGGCAAAGATAAAATTAAAACTGACAAATACTATCCTATAGAAAAAATAGCTCCTGGTGTCATGGCTCGAGCTGCAGTTAATCAACCTATTCAAACTGGTATTAAATGTATCGACTCTATTATTCCTATTGGTCGAGGCCAAAGAGAATTAATAATTGGTGACCGTCAAACCGGTAAAACTGCTATTACTATAGACACCATTATCAATCAAAAGGGCGAAGGCGTAAAATGTATTTATGTGGCTATTGGCCAAAAAGAATCGAAAATAGCTGCTATTTTAGAAAAATTAGAAACTTTTGGAGCAATGGAATATACCACCGTTATATTGGCTGGTGCTTCTGATCCTGCCTCTCTATTATATATAGCTCCTTATGCCGGCTGTGCCATGGCTGAATATTTTTTAGACCAAGGCGAAGATATTTTAATCATTTATGATGATTTATCTAAACACGCCGTATCATATCGAGAAATATCTTTATTATTAAGAAGACCTCCGGGCAGAGAGGCCTATCCTGGTGATGTATTTTATTTACATTCTCGATTATTAGAAAGGTCCTGTAAATTAAATGAGGAAAACAAAGGTGGTTCAATAACTGCCTTACCCATTATTGAAACTCAGGCCGGTGATGTTTCAGCTTATATTCCTACTAATGTTATCTCTATTACTGATGGTCAAATATTTTTAGAATCCGATTTGTTCAACCAAGGACAAAGACCAGCCCTTAATTCTGGAATTTCTGTTTCTCGAGTAGGTTCTTCGGCTCAAATAAAATCTATGAAAAAAGTAGCTGGTAAATTAAGATTAGAAGCTGCTCAATATCGAGAATTGGCTGCTTTTGCTCAATTTGGTTCTGATCTTGACGAAGAAACTAAAAAGAAATTAGAAAGAGGTAAAAGACTAATGGAAATATTTAAACAAGAACAATACTCTCCCCTTGCTGTTGGCAAGCAGGTCTTAATATTTTTTGCTTTGACCAATGGATTTTTAGATGACATAGAAGTTGATAAAATAAAAGAATTTGAAAATAATTTTTATGAGTACCTTAATAAAAATGCCCTTGAATTATTAAAGGAACTAAAAAAATGTTCTGACTTTGACGAAAAAATTCAAGAAAAATGTAAAAAGCTAATCAAAAAATTTAAGAATAAAAAATAAAATACTATCCCCCTATTAACCTATTAAACTATTAAACTATTAAAAAATGGCTCAAATTAAAGAAATAAAAACTAGAATTAAGTCCATTAAAAATACTGAAAAAATAACCAAAGCCATGGAAATGGTTGCAGCCGCTAAAATGAGAAAATCAACTGATGCTGTACTTAGGACTAGAACTTATGCCAATTTAAGTTGGATGACTATTTTAAATATCGCTGGTTCTAAAAATAACCAATATGGAAAACATCCTTTATTGACCAACTGCGAAAAAACAGAAAATATTTGTATTATATTAATGACTGCTAATAGGGGTCTTTGCGGTAGTTTAAATACTAATATGGTCAAAAAATCAATAGAAGGTAGTAAAAGATTTAAAAATTTAAATAAAAATAATGTAAAATTTATCCTTTTAGGAAAAAAGGGTGCTCGAGTTCATAAAATGGGCTTTGAAATTTTAGCTGAATTTGAAAAAAATGACACTGCTTCAGAAATCATAGAAATAAGACCAATCACTAAAATGGTTATTGATGAATATTTGAATAAAAAATATGACCGAGTTTTTGTCGCCTATACTGACTTTGTTAATGTTGTCACTCAATTACCTCGAGTCAAACAAATTATACCCATAGATATAAAAACAGAAGATGGATATTTAGGTATAGTTGGCGATAATAGTAGATTAAAAACTAACAAAGAATATATTAAAGGAAAAGAAAATAAATATTTAAAAGCTGAAACTGAAGATCCTTGGTTACAAAATGCTCATTTTGATTATTTATTTGAACCAAATGAGGAAGAGGTCTTAAATGAAATGATTCCGCGGCTCATAGAAGTCCAACTTTTCCAGGCCTTATTAGAATCTAATGCTTCTGAACATAGTGCACGCATGAATGCCATGCATAATGCTACTTTAGCTGCCAATGATTTAATTTCAGAATTAACCTTATTTTATAATAAAGCCCGGCAAGCTGGGATTACTAATGAAATTGCCGAAATTAGTGCCGGAGCCAACGCCCTGCAATAAATAAAAATAACAATTAACTTTTAATTTTAAACTTTAAACTAAGCCTATGAACAAAGAAAAAAATACAGGTATAATCAAACAAATTATCGGCGCAGTAATTGATGTTGAATTTACTAGCCAAGCTCCAGATATATATACTGCTTTAGAAGCTACCCATTCGACAAGCTCAGGGTCTTCGAAAAAAGATGATAAAAAAATTGTCTTAGAGGTCCAACAGCATATTGGTTCTGGTTCGGTTAGAACAATTGCTATGACTTCTACTGACGGTTTAAAACGAGGCGATGAAATAATTAATACTGGTGCTCCTATTTCTACTCCAGTTGGTAAAAAAACATTAGGCCGAATATTTAACGTTACTGGAGATCCAATTGATGGCCTCCCTGCTCCCAAAACCGAAACCAGATACCCTATTCATCGTGAAGCACCAGAATTTATAGAACAATCTACTAAAACCGAAATATTAGAAACCGGCATTAAAGTCATTGATTTAATTTGCCCCATTGTTAAGGGTGGTAAAGTCGGTATGTTTGGCGGAGCTGGAGTTGGTAAAACCGTAGTAATTATGGAATTAATTCATAATATTGCCTCTGAACATGGTGGATATTCTGTATTTGCTGGTGTTGGTGAAAGAAGTAGAGAAGGAAACGACCTTTATCGTGAGATGAAAGAAAGCGGAGTGATTAATAAAGTAGTTATGGTCTTTGGACAGATGAATGAACCACCAGGAGCTCGGGCTAGAGTTGGTTTAACCGGCCTTTCTATTGCTGAATATTTTCGAGACGAAGAAAATCAAGATGTCCTCTTATTTATAGATAATATATTTCGTTTTACTCAAGCCGGTTCAGAAGTATCTACTCTTCTAGGTAGAATGCCTTCTGCTGTTGGTTATCAACCTACTTTAGCAACAGAAATGGGTGAATTACAAGAAAGAATTACTTCTACTAAAAAAGGTTCTATTACTTCTATTCAGGCCGTTTATGTACCTGCCGATGATTTAACTGACCCTGCTCCTGCTACTACTTTTAGTCATTTAGATTCCACTGTTGTTTTATCAAGAAGTTTAACTTCTTTGGGTATTTATCCAGCTGTTGATCCTTTAGACTCCTCTTCTATTATTTTAGATCCTAAAATTGTAGGAGCAGATCATTATGAAACTGCTCGTGGCGTTCAAAAGGTATTGCAAAAATATAAGGATTTACAAGATATTATTGCTATTTTAGGTATGGATGAATTATCTGATGAAGACAAAATTACTGTATCTCGAGCTAGAAAAATTCAAAGATTTTTATCTCAACCATTTTTTGTGGCTGAAGTATTTACTGGGCATAAAGGACAATATGTAAAATTAGAAGACACCGTTAAAAGCTTTAAAGAAATTTTAGAAGGTAAATATGATGATATTAATGAAAATGATTTTTATATGAAAGGAAGCATTGATCAAGTTATTGCTACTAGTAAAACCAATAAAAAAGAAACTGCAGTTAAAAACCAAGAAAACAAAAAAACTAAAAAATCAAAAAACGAAGAAACAAAAAAATAAAAAATACTTGTAACTTTTAACTTGTCCCGCGAAGCAGGCAACAATTATATTATAGATAGAGGCGGGATAACTTTTAACTAACCCCTATGAAACTAATTAAATTTGAAATAGTTACTCCAGAAAAAGTTGTACTTAAGAAAATGGTACAAAGCGTAACCATACCTACTAAAGAAGGAATTATCACTGTTTTGCCAAGGCATACTCCTTTAGTGGGAATTTTAATGCCTGGAGTCGGCCATATTAGAAAAGAAAATAATGAACTTGAAATTTTTACTGTTTCTAGTGGTTTTATTGAGGTCTTAAAAAACAAAGTTGTTCTTTTGGCTGATACAGCTGAAAGAGCCGCAGAAATAGATATTACTCGAGCTGAAGAGGCCAAAAAGCGGGCTGAAAAGGCCAAAAAGCGGGCTGAAAATGAATCAGATGTTGATTTTACAGCAATGCGGGCCAATATTGAAAAAGAATTTGCCAGAGTTAAAGCCGCTAAAAAATGGCGTGATATTAAAAAAAGATAAGATAATAAAATTATAATATAAAAAGTGCCGTGTTTTAACGGCACTTTTTTAATATATAAAATTTTCAAACAGCTAAATAAGCCTCTTGAAAAAATTTTAAGGAAAACTAATCTTTTCTTTGCGCATAAACTATAAGATTTAAAAAAAAGGAAAACAAGGATACGGTCTCCCCTAAAGAATCTAGAATCAAACTAAATAAAATGGAGACCAGTAAGAACAAAATTGTGAATACCATTTTCTTGGACATATATTTATTAATTAAAAATGACCTAATCCCCTCTGGTCTTAGGCCATTCGTTAAATATGGAATAATACTATCAGTCTTTGGTACCCGTGATGTCACTACTAATATTTAAAAACCTAAGACATTGGGTTAAAACCCAATTATATAGTATATGTCTAGTTTTAAAAATATATTGTGACATATTTTTATTTTTTGCCCGCTTCGCGAAGCTCCAGCGAGGCGAGTTCTTATTTGTTAATTTTTGTCCTTACATTAATTTAGACGGAATTTTATCCTAAAATGTTACAAAATTCTTGACTTTTTCCTTATTTAACCTAAAATATAAAATCAAATCAAAAATTAGAGGAGGCAAAAATGCCAAATAACAACCAGCTCCCTGAAGGAACAAAATTAATAGAGATTGATGCTTCTTTATTTTATACAGGAGCAAAGAATTGTTTGTTGATAAACTGTATTCGTGATCTAATTGAACCTCAAGATCCGACAATGGAAAAAACTGCAGAAGTAATTATGAATCTGGCTCGAGAAAATGGAGCCAGTTTCATAGATGATGGTGTTGAAAAATTTATTATTCAAATAGGCATGCCTGGTGAAACTCAAAATCCATCAACCAAAGAAGATATTATTAATTTATTATTGATGGCTAAATCGATAATAAATAGGATATAATCTTTTCTCCACAAGCCATTATGTTTTTCTAATGGCTTGTTTCATTTTATAAATTAATATATTTTAAAAGTATAAGTTAAAACTTACAAAAAATTCAAAAAGGGGGTTTAAAATGATACTCAAAAAACCACTTAAATTTCCAATTCCAATTCAAAAAAATATCGAGCAGAGAATTAAAAACGCTCAAATCACTACTATAGATAATAATAAATGTGGAAATTGTCGCTTCTTCACTCTAAATAAAAAAGCTTTATTTTGTAAAAAATGTGGATTCTTATTTATTAATAGATTGAAAGGGAGATTAGCATGAATTGGAAATTAATCTAAAAAGCCATCGCTTAAATCTTGAACGATGGCTTTATTATTTTTATATAAATAATTAAGTAGCTTTTAACTTTTATCATTCGGTTTATCTATCAGCTCTGGCTCAATCTTGGTTTCCTGACCAGTAATTTTAACTACATCTTTATCAACTTTTCCAAATTCTTTATAAGCAGAATTGTAAGTATTAACAGTGGTTCCTAAATGCACACCTATTTTCTTAAAATAATCATCATAAGCTATCAAATGTCTTTGGAGCATTCCCACTCGTTTTATAATCTCTTTAGTTTGTTCTTCTATTTTTAAAGCATTTAAACCATGTAAAACTGTTTGTAAATAAGCCGCAAAAGTAGTCGGGGAAACAATAATTACTCTCTTTTCTTTAAAAGCATATTCAATCAAACTGCGAGTATTAACCTTTACTGCTCCAACTTCATTAACTAATAAATCATAATAAATGGCCTCCGAAGGAATAAACATAAATGCAAAATCCAAAGTACCTAATTTAGGATCAATATACTTGCTAGTTTGCTCAATAGTTTTCTTTAAATCATTTTTAAACTCTACTTCTAATTTAGCTTTTAAAGTTTCATCTTCTTCATCTAAAACTCGCTTATAGTTTTCTAAAGAAAATTTGGCATCAACTGGAATAATTCCGTCTTTAGTAAAAATAGCGGCATCCACTCTCCTCTCCTTATCTATTTCATATTGAAATTGATAAGCAGTCGGAGGGAGAATGTTCTCTAAAACTAATTTTAAACCAGCTTCCCCTAAATTACCCCTTCTTTTTTGACTTAATAAAACTTTTTCTAAATTCTGTAATTTATCGGTTACCCCCATGACTTGTTGATTGGTCTTATCAAGTTTAGTTAAACTCTCGGTGACATCTTTAATAACATTCAAGCTCTCTGCCATTTTAGTATTTACCATCTTATTAGTATCACTCAATTTAGAGTCTAAAGTTTTGGTAACTTCATTTAATTGATTTTGAATCATTACAAAAGATTGATCATCCTTAGGACTGTCTTTTTTCTTTTTTAAAAGTAAAAATATTACAACTGCTAATAGGGCTAAAATAATATAATTTAAAAATTCCATAACTTTATTTATTAATGTATTTGAATTATAGCATAATTATACTTTATATAAAAAACCTTGCTAAAGCAAGACAAATTTTTGTAAATTATAAATTTTTATCCTTATTCACTTCTCAAAGCATCTACTGGATCCAAACGACTAGCCTTAAAAGCTGGATAAAATCCAAAAACTACTCCCACCAAAGTAGAAAAAGTAAATCCAATAATAGGTCCAGTGGAAGTCGACGTAACTAATAGACCGCCATATTTACTAATTAAAGGTATAATGCTTTGTCCTAAAATAATTCCAACTATACCCCCGAAGGCAGATAAAATAATAGACTCAAATAAAAATTGACTTAAAATATCACCTTGTTTAGCTCCAATGGCCCGAGCAATTCCAATCTCTTTAGTGCGTTCGGCCACAGTCACAAACATCACATTCATAATCCCAATACCAGAAACTAAAAGCACAATGACAGCTACTAAAGTTAAAACCGTAGTCATTAATTTAGCTGATTCCTGAGCTGCTCCCACCATAGAACCAGCGTCCATAATCATAAAATCATTTTCTTGACTGTCTTTTAAATTATGCTCTTCTCGTAAAATATTTGTTATCTCTTCTGTGGCTAAACTAACACTATCTACATCAATAGCTTCTAAAGTAAGCATCAAACGACTTCCTTTAGTGCCTAAAATACTAGATTCAGCTGTTTGATAAGGAATGTAAATAGCTTCATCCTTACTCATTCTTCCCATGCTACCCCCAGTTTCTGCAAAATAACCAATAACTTCTAATTTCTTATTATTAACTGTGATTACACTACCAATTATATTTTCTCCATCCTCATATAGATTACCAACAATATCATTACCCAAAATAACTAATTTATCTTTGGAATTTATCTCCTCTTCAGTAAATAAACGACCTTCTATTAATTTTAAATTTGATATATCAAAAAATTCTAAATCAGTTCCTACTACTGTATAAGAATCTTCATTAGAATTATAACTTATAGTAGCATTTCCTTGAAAGGCTCCAGTTGAATCTCCGACATATTCAGAATTTTCTCGGATAACTTCTAAATCCTCTATGTCTAATTTAGAACTAGCTGTAGCCCCTTTTCCCATAGATCCCATTATAATAATTGATTTGGCTGAAAGACCAGCAAACTGTTCATCCACTGCTGATTCCGCTCCCTTACCAATAGCAAATACTGCAATCACTGTAGAAACCCCAATAATAATACCTAACATTGAAAGAAAACTTCTAGTTTTTTTAGAAAATAGAGACTCAAAAGCCATTTTTATTATTTCTAATTGCATATATTTAATAGGATGACTTTAATTGATAATTATGATCAATAACTTTTCCATCTTTTAAATAAACAATTCGATCCGCATATTTAGAAACTTCTGCTGTATGGGTAACCATAATAATTGTTCTGCCCTGACTTTTTAAATTTTTAAAAATTTCCATAACTTCCAAGCCTGATTTAGAATCTAAAGCCCCAGTAGGTTCATCCGCTAAGATTATATCTGGATCATTCATTAAGGATCTACAAATTGCCACTCTTTGCTGCTGACCACCGGAAAGTTCAGTTGGTCGATAATAAGCTCGATCCTTAATATTTAAAGATTCAAAAAGTTTCAGAGCCTTTGTTTCTCTGGTTTTTTTATCTAAGCCAGCATATAAAGATGGTAAACTAACATTTTTCAGAGCCGTTAATCTAGTAAAAAGATTAAACTGCTGAAAAATAAAACCCATTTTTTTATTTCGAATAAAAGCCAAGGTATAATCATCTTTAACTTTACCTATATTTTCACCCTCTAAATAATATTCTCCGGAAGATAAAGAATGCAGACAACCAATAATATTTAACAAAGTTGTTTTACCACAACCTGACTCTCCCATTAAAGCCACGAATTCCCCTTTTTTAATATCCAAACTTATGCCATTTAAAACAGGAACTTCTACCCCATTAGACAAATAATAAGATTTATGAACATTATCCAATTTTATTTCCGATTTACTATCCATAAAGTTAGTATAATATCTTATCTCCCTCTGCTAAACCACTAATAATTTCTACATATTCTCCATCTGTAAAACCAGTGGTTACTGCTACCCATTCATTATTAATATTTTTAACAGATACTTGACCATCAATATTTTTTACGGCACTCACTGGAACAATTAAAACATCCTTAGTTTCGGAAATTACAAAATCTATAAAAGCAGTCATTCCTTCTCTAATTTGATAATCACTAGTGTTTTCAAAAACAACCCGAACTAAATAAGTAACAATGCCATTATTATTAGTATCCGAAGTAAGGGAAATAAAACTTATTTGTCCTTCTAATTTTAATTCATCTAAGGCATCAAAAGTAACATAAGCCTTTTGGCCAACCCTTAATTTATTAATATCAGCTTCCTCAATATTTACTTCAATAAACAAAGTATCATTATTAAGGATAACCACAAAGGGATCATTATCATCAGTTAAAATAATATCTCCTTTTTTATAATTAAGTAGAGCTACCTCACCATCAATCGGAGATTCTAAAACACTATCCTCTAAAGCTAATCTAGCTTTTTCCAGATTGACGGAAGCTGAGGTAAAAGAAGATTTAGCAGAAGCTAACTCATAATCTGTTAAAGGAGCAATTAAATCTTTATAATCCAATTGGTAGGTTTCTAGGGCTATTTCCTTATTTCTAACATTTATTTTCGCATCATTAATGTCTCGATTAGTATCAGTAATAGCATTATCATAATCCTCTTTATAGTTATCTACTAAATCTTTGGTATCAACAACACTATCAATATCTGTATTTAAAAGAGTAATTTTAGAATTTAAAGAACTTCTATTAGAAGTTATGGTGGATTTAAAACTATCTAATTCTGATTGACTAAAATCAGCAGATGTAATAGTAGCGCTTAACATCTTTTGCATATAGTAAAGATGGGTTTCCATGGAATTCAAAAAATCCTCGGTTAATTCTGCCACTTGGTCAATCTCATCATAAGAACTAGAGTTATTTAAACTTACTGAATAAAGATCTAAATTATCTTTTTTATTTTTTGATACTCTATAATAATTACTAGCTAAACTTAAAGAAGAAGAATCTTTAGCACCTAATAAATTTTCAAAATCATTATTCAAATACTTATCATCTATACCTAATATTTCATCAGAATCTCTCAACATGCTATCCATACTGATAATAGTCGATTTTATGGTGGCTACTAAATCATTATAGGTATCCCGCACTACTTCACTATTCTCTATATTAGGATTTTCTTCGTATAACTTCTGAGCATCAGCAACTGTTTCTCGACTATTTCTAATAGTTTCTTCTAAACTGTCTCGGGCCTGTCCTAAAGATAATTCTGCTTGTTCAATTTTGAATTGAGCTGCAGATATTTCTTGATCAGTCGGGCCAGCTATGTTTTCCTGATAGGCAGCTAAAGATGACTGATAGCTAGCATAAGCACTATTGAAACTTAGTTCTAAAGTGTCTGTTTTGACTTGAGCAATTTTATCTCCCTTGAGAATTTTATCCCCTTCCTGAACAAAAACATCCTCTACTTCTAAAGTATTACCGCTAACTGAAAAAGACAATTCTACTCCTTGCTCGGCTACAACTTTTCCATCTGATTCTACAGATATTTGAAGATCGTCTTTTCTTACAGAATACTCTTTGGGAAGCACTTCACCCTTGACACTTTTTTTAGAATTAAAAAATAAGCTAAAACCTAAAAATACCAACAAAATTATTCCGATTGGTATCAAAACTTTTTTATTCTTAAAAAATTTTAAAAAACCAAAAACATTATTCCTTTTAGCTTTCCTACTTTCCTCTAATATTGATTCCGTCATATTTTTAATTTATCTTATTAAAACAAAATTTGCTATCTGGCGATCTGTAATTTCTTTGTTCAGCCAGATACTGATCATACTATCTTTGCTAATATCAGTTAAATCAGCATTTATAGTAGATCCTGTATCTTTATCCATTTTTAGCATCTGAATACCAACTGGGACGATAACAACTTCTTCACCACTACTCATTTCTTTCATTCTGGCTAACATGGCTGATCTCATTTCTTCAGTCATATCTCCATTAGACCTTCCTGTAAACATTCCTCCTCCGACACCCATCATTCTGCCACCACCTGGCATACCCATGCCACCAGTGCCTGTAAGGCTTAAAGTTTTCCCTCCTTCAGACACATCTTCTTCTTGATTAGCATCTTCCGACATTTTACGGTTTTGATTATTCATTTCTATTTTTAAAATAGTTACCTGATTTCCAGTAATACTTTTAACTAGGCCAGCTATATCCGCCTCACCTTCCGGTTGTTCAAACCTTTTTATTTCTTTCGAATTATTCTTATTAATATTTTCTGAATTATTACCAGAACAACCACCCAATACAAAAGAAAATATTACTAATAAAATTAATATTTTTTTCATAAGTTTCTAATTATTTTTTATCCAAAGCTCCCTTTAAATAATACGTTTTTCAGTATTTTTTATTTCATAAAAATAAAAAAAATAGCCCTTTCAAGCTATTTCTAAATAATCTTAATATTTAAATTCCAAAAACTTTTTTAGAATTTTCCCAAACTTGTTTAATAACCTCTTTAACTTTAATATCCTTAATCTCAGCAATCTTTTGGGCTACTTCCTGGACATAAATCGGCTCATTTCTGTCTCCACGGTATTTTTGCGGTGCTAAAAATGGAGCATCGGTTTCAATTAAAATTTTATCTAAAGAAGTTTCTTTAATGACATAAGTTAATTCATCTGTTTTGGGAAAGGTAATTACTCCTGTAAAACCAAGATACATTCCCGCATCAACAATACTTCTGGCCTCATGAATGGTTCCTCCAAAACAATGGACAACTCCTCTAGTATAGTTATTGTGCTCCAAGGTTTTTAAAATGTCAAAATAAACCGTCTGTAAACTGAAATCATCTTTAGAGTTTCGCCCGTGACAAACCAAAGGCAAATCATTATCTTTGGCTAATTGGATATGTTTTTCAAAAACCTCTCTTTGTTTTTCTAAAATTTTAAACAAGGGCTTTCCATTTTCTTTAATATGAAAATAATCAAAACCAGTCTCCCCAATGGCCACAGTTTTTTGATTGATTAATTTTTGAAATTTCTGAATATCAAATTTCTCATCTTCAACATGAATGGGATGCAAGCCAATAGCATTATAAAAATTATCATTCTTAGAAAGTTTAACGGCTTCCTTTGAGGTATTATATTGCGAGCTAATATTAATTACAGCCATTGGGTAATCAAGGCAACGATTAATAACCTCACTTCTATCTACATCATAGGCCTCAAAATTTAAATGTGCATGTGTGTCAATTAGCATAAGATAGTAATTAGTAACTTGCCTGCCCTCCGAACCCAGAACTTATTTCTGGGGAAGGATGGTAACTTGCCTGCCCGCCATTGGCTTCGCCGTCAGGCGATGGCAGGCGGGTAACTTGTAACTAAATCGAATCTAAGGTTTCTAAATATTGCTTAAAATTATCAATAATATATTGTTTGGTGTCCTCCCTCTCTCCCTCTAGTGCATTAGCTTTAATTTGCTCTATAATATTTTGCTGGACCTTTCCGCCTTCATTTAAATAATCAATCAATTCATCAATCGTCATATCATCAACACTTTTCATAACCTGGTCTTGGACATAGTCCTTGGATTTATCAAAAAATGTCTTGGGAATTTTTTCTAAACCCTCTGGCAATAAGGGTTTAATAATTTTTAAAATTGACTCAATATACGGTGCCACCTTGGATTCGCTAACTATATTAGTTTTTTCATCTATAACTTGAAAATTGGTTAAAAGTGTAAAAATAAGGGCTACTATTAAAAAACCCTCTAATAAACCAAAAATTAAACCCAAAATTTTGTTAATGGAATTAATAACTGGAATTTTGACTATTTTATCCAGCATCCAAATAACAATAGCAAATAACCTATTGGCAATTATAAAAATCAAAACAAAGCCCAAAATATTCCCCAACATTTGGTCTACATAATTGGAAAGTCCTTGCAACCATTGTGAGGCCTGCAGATAAAAAATACCGGCAAAATATATTCCCACAATTAAACCCAAAATACCGCCAATGGTTTTAACAAAGCCCTTGCGCCAACCCTGAAAAATAAAAAAGGCCAAAATCACAATAAAAATTATGTCTAGGTAATTCATATATTTAGTATAAAGTTTACCCTGTTAAATAAACAATGATAAACTTATTTTATAAAATTGTAAATTAATAATTTAAAAAGATTCACCCTGTCTACTATTTATTTTAACATAATTTAACAGGGTATAAAGTTGAAAGTTAAAAATTTAAAACCTTTAAATTTCAAATTTACACTCTATTACAATTTGCGACTAATTATTTATTCTTGCAAATAATGCTTCAGTGGGCTTTTTGATTTTAAGGACAGTAAATATCTGTTCTATTTTTTTTGCCGTTTGTGGTAAAAATGGCTGTAAATCACTGGCAATAATTAAAATTTTATCTACGGCCTCTTGTAAAACTTTTTTTGCTCCGGCTCGGTCTGATTTAATTAAATCCCAGGGCTTGCTATGGTCAATTAATTGGTCAACATTTTTGACTAACTCATTTATATTTTTTAAGGCCTGATTAAATTTATATTCTACAATTAATTTATTAGCTTTAAATTCTATTTTTCGCCCCTTAATGTTTAAATTATTTTTTTCAATCATATTGGCTGTTCGAAAAACTAAATTGCCAATTCCATTAGCTAAATCAGAATTATAAGCCCGCTCAAAATTCTCTATAGAAAAATCACTATCTTCTACTGGATGGATATATCTTAATAAATAATATCTTACTGCATCACAACCGTATTTTTGCACTAATTCCAAAGGATTAATAACATTGCCTAAGGATTTACTCATTTTTTCACCCTGAATATTAATATAGCCATGAATAAAAAGCTCTTGGGGCAATTCTACCCCGGCCGACATTAACATGGCTGGCCAATAAATTGCATGAAATCTACTAATACCCTTGCCAATCACATGTACATCAGCTGGCCAATACTTCTGATATAATTCTCCGGCATGTAAATAATCTAAGCCCGTAATATAATTTGACAGGGCATCAAACCAAACATACATTATTTGTGATTCATCATCCGGAACTGGTACCCCCCAATTATGAGCACGCTCTATGGAACGAGAAATGCTAAAATCTTCCAATCCCATTTTTATAAAGCTCAGCACTTCATTTTTTCTACTCTCTGGAACAATTTTATACTTATCTAATGCTATTAATTTGATTAATTTGTCTTGATAATTAGAAAGCTTAAAAAAATAATTTTCCTCCTCTATTAAATCCGGTTTTGTCTGATGTTCTGGACATTTACCAGCCACTAAATCTTTTTCAGTAATAAAGGACTCACAGCCCACGCAATAATATCCTTGATAATGCTTTTTATAAATATCTTCTGGTCGGCAGGCCTGCCATAATTTTTGGGCGGCTTGGCGATGAAAATCTTGAGAAGTTTTTACAAAACTATCATTAGAAATATTATAGAGCTTAGTAAGTTCAATTAATTTTTGACTGCCCTGGTCAACAAATTTTTGTACAGAAATTTTAGCCTTTTCTGCGGACTGGACATTTTTTAAACTATTTTCATCAGCTCCAGTTAAAAAATAAACGTCCTCATTTAATAAACGATGATAGCGAGCTATTACATCTGTTTGTACAAACTCTAAAACATGCCCAATATGCGGATCAGCATTAACATAGGGTATAGCGGTAGTTATATAAAATTTATTCTTTTTATTCATAGTACTAATTTTTACCTTTTACCTTTTACCCCTGGAACTTTCCCCGCCAGCCTGCCCCGCTATGCGGAGCATGGCCGGGGAGGCGGGTCTCCTCCAGGGGCGGACACGGCGCTTTTGGCGGACACTATCACTACAAATTCTCCTTTTACTCTATCATTTTTTAAATCTTGAATAACTTTTTCTAAATTTCCTCGATAAATCGTTTCAAACTTTTTAGTTAATTCCCGACAAACCACTATTTTTCTATCCTTTTGAAAACCTAAATCTTTTAATTTATCTAACGTTTTTATTATTCTATATACTGACTCAAAAAAAGCAATAGTTTTTTTAGAATTTATAATCTCTTTTAATAAAGTTTCTTTTCCTTTTTTATGAGGTAAAAATCCCAAAAATAAAAATTTATCAGCATTAAGGCCAGATAAAGAAAGCGCTACTGTTAGGGCTGAAGCGCCTGGAATAGATTCTATTATATTTTCTTCTGGAAATTTTTTAACTATGGCCTGAACTAATTTACCAACTGGATCACTAATTCCTGGGGTACCAGCATCACTTAAATACGCTATATTTTGGCCTTTTTTTAATAGGGCCAATATTTTATCTATCTTTCCTAAGCTTGAATGCCGATGAAAAGAATCTAATTTTTTATTAATCTGATAATAATCTAAAAGCCTTTTGCTTATTCGAGTATCTTCGCAAAAAATAATATCTACTGCTTTTAAAATCTCTATAGCCCGAAAACTAATATCTTTTAAATTTCCAATTGGGCTAGCAATAATATATAACATACTAATATAATTTTACTAATATACAAATGATACCAATAATACTAATAAATTATACGGATGATACTAATAATTAGTATCACATTCGTATAATTAGTATTCACCCTGTTAAATTATTTTTTCAAAATATTATTTAACAGGGTAAATTAGTATATTGGTATGCCTAAGCTTTTCGTTTGTTTAAAAAGTCTCCGACAAAAACCGATAAAACGGCTACCATAGGCACGGCTACTAAACCGCCCAACATTCCTCCTAATTTAAAACCTACTAAAATAGCAATTATCACTACTAAAGGATTTAAACCAACTGATTTGCCGATTACTTTAGGAACTATAATGCTATTTTCTAATTGCTGAATCAAAATATATAAGATTATTACAAAAATAACAGCTATAAATGGAGCTTGGGTTAAAGTTAAAAGCACAGCAAAAACCGCGGCTATCCAGGGACCAAAATAAGGAATTATTTCAAACACTCCCGCTAATAAGGCCAGAATTAAAATATATTTGATATCAAAAAATATACTCAAAAACATTAAACCCAAAAATGTTATGCCAAAAATTATCAAAGATAAAATTAACTGGCCCCTAAACCACTGACCCAGTTTTTCTTGTATTCGCGAAATTAAATCAAAAACATAAGAATGGTATTTTTTAGGGACAACAGAATCAGCCAATTTTTTAACGGCATTTTCCTCCATAGTAAAATAAAAAGCTACCACCAACATGGATAAGAAAAAAGCTATCCCGCCAAAAACTTGGGCCGTAGCATTAAAAATTGAACCAATGGTTTGGTTTAAATTATTACTTAGAGAACTTAAACTGAATTGGATATTTTGAACCATGTTTTCATTGCCCAAAACATTAAACTTACTAAAAACTCCCGTAAGCTTTTCATAATATTCCGGAAATAAACGAGCTAATTGCGAAATCTCGCTGGCCACCGGCGGAATAACCAAAGTAATAGTGGTGACAATAATTCCCAAAAAAATAATATAAATAATCAAAATACTTAAAGTTTTGGGTATTTTCTTTCTCATTAACCAACACACCCATGGCCCCATGGCCGAAGCCAAGATTAAAGCCAAAAAAATCAAAACAATAATCTCTTTAATAATGTACAAAAAAACAATCAAAACAAATAAAATTATTATTTTTAAAAACGTTGCTGTGGAAATATTAACTGTTTGTGTGTTTTTCATAGTTTTCAAATTAAATGGTTAAATGGTTAAATGGTTAAATTGTTAAATTGTTAATTTTTTTTTAACTCTCCCCACAAAATGTAATCTATATTACTAAATGTAAGGGTTTATTTTATAAAAATTTACTACTTACTAAGTATAATATTATCCGATATTCTTATGCTTAACAAATTAAATAATCTACAATTTAATTAATCATTTTATAATTTGACTTAAACATATTTTAAACTTTGAGCAATAATCATTACCTTTTTATAAATCATATATTACGCCTAAAATAAGCTAAAAACAATACTATTCATTACCTTAAAACATAATAATCATTACCTTAAAACATAAAAAATACTTCGTCCCCGACCTACTTTTTTAATAACATTATGCTTGACTAAAAACTTTAGCCAATTATAAGCAGTTTTATTGCTTATTTTTAATAAATCCCGCGTTTCTCTATTAGTTATTTTTCCATATCTTTTAATAGACTCAACTATCTTAATTTGCCTATTATCTATTACTATTTGCTCCTTATTTTTAAATTTCTTTTTTCCGCCTGTTAGCAATATCGCCTTGTCCTGAACCGCTTTAATACTAACATAGACACCTTCACAAAAATACTTTAGCCATTCTGTTAAATCCAATGTTTGCTGATTCACATTTTTTAAAGTTTGATAATAACGAGGTCTGTCACTATTATAAAAATCATCTAAAGCAAAAAATCTCTTAATGTCAAAATCATTTCTAATTAAAATTAATGTCGCCAATACTCTGGCTGTCCGGCCATTCCCGTCTATAAAGGGATGTATTCTGACAAATTCATAATGGCCTATTCCAGCTTGAACTACATGATTAATGCTATTATTTTCAAAATTACTATTAATCCAACTTAATAAATCATCCATTAATTTAGGAACTTCTTTGGTGGCCGGAGGTCTAAAACTAACCTTACCAGTCCGTCTATTGCCAACTATGACATATTGTTTTCCAGTTCTATATTGACCGCAATAACTTGAATTCTCTAAGGTATCTTTAGTTATTATTTGATGTAATTTTAAAATATCCTTGTTTGTCAGGTGCTTTTTTTTATCACTATTTAAATTATTCAAATATTTTAAGGCTTCAAAATAATTCAATACTTCTTGTTTATCCTTTTTTAAAGCCGTTACATCCCTGCCAATCATTAAATCACTAACCTCTTCCAATGACAAGCTATTTCCCTCAATACTAGTACTGGCATGAGTATTTTTCAAGATAGCTTCCTGCCTCAAGCTTATCTCCCATTTCGGCACCAAAGAAGCATTTAAAATAACACTTCTAGCTTCAGCTATTTTAGTTAAATAATTTACAATCTGATTTGTTATTTTATAATTTGGTTTAAACATATTAAATAGTCAAATGGTTTTAAAAATGTTGCTGTGGAAATATCCACTTTTTTCACCCCTTCACCAATTTTTTTAAGAGATAAAATTTTAATTTTAAATTTTAAATAATAAAATGGATGTAAAATAAAAAAATACTATATTTCCCATCCGTAGAATTTTTTTAAAATTTCAGAATAATTTAAAAAATTCAATTTAATATCTGGATAAAAATTTCGAAACGCTTCATACTTCTTTTCCTTAATCTGAGATAAAACAAACTTGACTTCAAAAGCTTCCTTGGTATCAATTATAAAATCCACCTCTTTCTTGTCTTGTGTGCGCCAAAAATTGATTAAATTAATATTTTCAACCTGTCTTAAAAATTCCTTAAAAATAATATTTTCCAAATAAACTCCCTTATCACTTCTCTTGTCTATTAAATTAAAATCATTCAATAATAAATTCCGAAATCCTAAATCATAAAAATATACCTTTGGCATTTTAGTTAATTCTTTCCTAGCATTTTTATAAAAGGGGCGAATAAAAGCAACTTGGTAGGACTTTTTCATTACATATAAATATTCCTCTACTGTCTTGTGGGCCATATTTAGTGTATTAGCTAATTCCTGAGAGTTTACTAGTTTCCCTGTTTGACTAGCTAAAATTTTTAAAAGAGCAAAATACTTATCTACATTTTTAATGCCAGCATCACGAACATCTTTTTTAATATAAGAAGAAAGAATGTCTTGTAAAACCACTGTTTGAGTATCATTTTTAGTTTCTAAAACAACTTTTGGGTATCCACCATAAATTAAATATTTATCCCATAATTTCTTTACTTTATTTTTATAATAAATTGACAATTTTTTACCATTCTGTTTTATCAAATCCTCTTCATTATTAAAAACTAAAAATTCTGTAAAATTTAAAGGATACACTTCTAATAAAACTTTACGTCCCACTAAGCTGTCTTTAAATTTTTTATCAATATAAAAAGATGAAGAACCAGAAGCAATAATTTTTATTTTATCTCTTTTTTCATCATAAAGTAATTTCAAAAAATTAGTCGGGTCTTCCAAATATTGAATTTCATCAATAATAATATTTTGTTTAACTTTACTATGGGGAATTAATTCAAAAATATTATAAGGATGCTTGTTTAATAATTTTAAATAATCAGGATTTTCTAAGTTAAAATAAAAACATGGTTGGTCCTTTTTTTGCTCTAAAAAATTTTTCAGCATTATTAAAATAGAGGTCTTGCCGGTCTGCCTAGCCCCTGTTAAAATAATACATTCGTCTTTAAATAACCATTTCTTAGCTTGTTTAAAAACTTCTCTAGAATAAAGCATATATTTTTACCCTGTTAAATAAAATTGCTTTGTTAAATTTTTACCTACCCTGTATAAAAATTTTATTTTTTTGATTACAAAACATAAATATAACCTAATTAAGTTGAATTTAAAATTATTTCAACCTGTTAAATAGTATCGTGAAACGATAATTTAACAGGTTTAA